>RDYC01000299.1 GCA_004293295.1 Bacteroidota bacterium | reverse complement strand
TTAAACTTATTGTGCCACCTTGCCATTATTTTTGTTCTGTATAAACTGGGTACAACCATAGGGCTGAACCGAAATACAGCCGCAATAGTGGTGTTGTTTTGGTGCTTGAGTCCGGCAATTATCAGTATTGGTTTTGTAGCCAGGCAATATCAATTACTGTGTTTACTAAACATTTGTGCTGCATTGGCATTTGCCAAATACGAGCAAAATAAACAACCAATGTGGGCCATATTGTTTTTATTCAGCTTAACAGCAGGGGTACTCACCCATTATCTTTACTTGTATTTTATGATGGGTTACCTTGGCTATGCCTTTGTTTATAAAAGGCAAGCGCACAATTGGTTTGTTATTGGTGCCGCAATAACAATAGCCGTCATCGTATTGGTTGTATTACATCCCGGTGTAATGCATCAATTTGTGTTGCAACAAACAAGAGCACAACAATTCCACCTCACAGAAATGCCGCTTAGAATAGGTAAAGTATTGATTAGTTTTATTCAAGTGGTATTGCCGATAATGGTACTCAAAACTTTTTTATTGAAGCTCCCATTGTGGGCTGTGTTTTTGGGAATTGTTTCGTTTTTGGAAGGGATACTGCTACTCTTTAAAAGCAAGGTGAATAAACAAGTTTCATGGAAGTCGGTTTTCATGGGTAATAAATTGGTAGCATGGTTACTGCTTTGCAGTTTGGGGCTTGCTATTATTCCATATTTGCTTTTTCTTACACCGCAGCACGCCATGGGTGGGCAATATTTGGTGTTGGTGTATCCTTTTTTACTGCTCACTATTTTACCTCCACTTATTGCTGAAAATAAATTAACGTCAGGTTTGCTGATTGCCTTTTTTACAGGACTAATTTTGCAGCTAGTCTGGCTCCGGTTAGACCAGAAACGTTATACCTCATTATTTAACGATATAGAAAATGCAGACGCCATTTGTGTCAATTCAACAGACAGAAGAGGCTTTTTAAGGTTACTGCCTTATTTAAAAGGAGGTCAGGTTGTTGTTATGGATGAAAAACTGGAACCGTGTAAGCTGCCCTATACAAACACTTTGTTTATAAGCGACCAAGCAACCAAGGACAATGCCGGGGCCTATTTTAAGCAAGCAAAAGCATATGATTTAAATGATGGCGTAGTGTTTTACACACAAATGGTTAACGCTGTTTTCTGCGGGCAACTTCCCGCGAAATAAGTGTGAGTTCCCGTCCGGCCTGCCCCTTTACAGAAGTATTTTCAGCAGCCCTTCTAAATAAATAGGGCATTACAGCTTTAACAGGTCCGTAGGGTAAGTATTTGGCCACATTATAACCCGCACTTGAAAGGTTGAAACTGATATGATCGCTCATACCATACAGTTGCGAAAAATAAATGCGTTGGTCATTATTGGCAATCCCCTTTTCATCCATCAGCTTTGCTAACAGCAGGCTGCTGGCCTCGTTGTGCGAACCTGCACAGATGCTTATGCGATTTAAGCGTTCCATACAAAAAACAAGCGCATCATCATAGTCTTTATCGCTAGCTGCCTTATCAGGTTGTATCGGGCTTGGGTAACCCATTTCTGCAGCTCGCTTGCGCTCCTTTTCCATGTAAGCTCCTCGCACCAATTTTACGCCTAAATAATAATTGTTTATTTCAGCATGTTTGTGGCAATCTTTTAAATACGCAAGGCGGTCGTGGCGATATAACTGTATGGTATTGTAAACAATGGCTTTTTGTTGGTTAAACTCCTTCATCATGTCTTCGGCAATCTGATCAATACCTGGTTGTATCCAACTTTCCTCTGCATCAATAAATATGCGAACATCATTGTTAAACGCACTTTTGCAAATGGTATAAATTCGGTTTTTAATGTTTCCAAACTCAGTTTCTTCGGCAGCAGTAAGTGTTTCGTTGTTGCTAACCTTAGCCAACAAATCAAACCTACCCAAGCCGGTTACTTTAAACACACAAAACGGGATTTGCGGATTGTTTTTAGCCTTTTTTATGGTAAGTAAAGTTTCTTCCATTGTTTGGTTAAAAACAGTTTCTTTTTCTTCACCTTCAACACTGTAATCCAAAATGGTTCCAATTCCATAACGGTATAATTCGGCTATGGTACCATCGCAATCATCCATGCTTTCGCCTCCGCAAAACTGTTTAAAAACGGTTCGCTTAATGAGTCCCTTTATAGGCAAACCCAATGCAAAAGCGGTATTTACAAGTGGAGTACCGGCTTTTACCAGCCAATTGTAACCTATGGCTTTAAATAAAAAGTACGACTGCTGCAGTGAGGCATTGGTTTTAGCTTTAAAGGCAATTTCAGTGTTATCAAAACTTAGCACCAATTGCTGATTTGTTAAGGTAATTTGCACAGGTTTTGTGAAGTAATTATTAATTTAATTTAAAATAACTCAAATTTGTTAGCGCAAAAATAGGGTTATGTACCTAATATTGTCAAAATACCCAAAAATTAACCTGTTTGAAAGAATACAGCCTTAAAAATTATAGCATATACCTTGGTAATGAGGTGTTTGATAGTCTTTTAGAGCATCTTATAGAATCTTCGTACACGCAAGTTTTTGTATTGGTTGATGAACAAACGGAGAAATATTGTCTGCCGATTCTGCAAAAAACGCTGTTCGATACAAAAATTATTCGGATAAAAAGCGGTGAAATCAATAAATCCCTCGAAACATTACAAACCATTTGGAATGAGCTTTTTGATAACCAAGCCGATAAAAAAAGTGTGGTGATTAATTTGGGAGGAGGGGTGATTAATGATATTGGTGGTTTTGCAGCGTCAACATTCAAGAGGGGGATTGATTATGTAAATATTCCCACCACTTTGTTGGCCATGGTTGATAGCAGCATAGGTGGAAAGTTAGGTATTGATTATCAAAATATAAAAAATGCAATAGGACTAATAAAGGATCCGGTAGCAGTTTATATCAACCCGATATTTTTAGATACATTGGATGCAAGAGAGTTGCGTAACGGATTTGCTGAAATGATTAAGCATGGCCTTATAGCAGATGAAGAATATTGGGATAAAATTCTTAAAATCAATGCCATTGATGCATCAACATTATTGCCTTTAATAGCAGGCTCCATCAAAGTTAAAGTGCAAGTTGTTAAAAAAGACCCACATGAAGAGGACTTGCGGAAAATATTAAATTTCGGACATACCATTGGTCATGCTATTGAGGCCTACTCTTTAATTCACGATAAAAAACCGTTAAAGCATGGCGAAGCAATTGCCATTGGGATGATTTGTGAAAGTTTTTTAGCCAAAGAATATCAAGGGCTTGGAGGAAAGGAGCTGCGCATAATCAGCGATTTTATTCTCCAACATTATCCCAAGTACTCTCTTAAAAATATCCTCTCACCGGAACTTATCAAGTTTATGCGGCAGGATAAAAAGAACAACAGCGATCAAATCAATTTTGTGTCGTTAAAACGTATTGGCAAAGCAATAACCAATCGTACGTTCTCTGATCAACAAATTTCTTTGGCATTGAATTATTATGATGCCTTATGAGTAAGCTTCTCATAAAACATCTTACCAAGCATATAAATGGAACAATTGTTCTTCCCGCCTCAAAAAGTATAAACAACAGGTTATTGGTATTGCAGCAACTGATTGGTGCTCCTAAGTTTATTGAACAATCATCCACTTCAGAAGATACCCGATTAATGGAACGGGCACTAGCCCAAGGCAATGGAACCATCCATGTTAACCATGCCGGCACATGTTTACGATTTTTAACAGCTTATTTTGCTTGTACACCAGGCTGTGAGGTGATATTAAAGGGGTCAGAAAGGTTACACCAAAGGCCAATGGAAACATTGGTAAATGCTTTGAAACAGTTGGGTGCAGAAATTACCTATGTAAATAAAGAGGGGTTTGCACCATTACACATAAAGGGAAAAAAATTACATGGAGGCACCGTTTATATGGATGCATCTGTAAGCAGTCAGTTTGTATCAGCACTAATGCTTATTGCGCCCGTTTTAACAGGAGAACTCACCATTAAACAGTTAGGTAAGGTGGTGTCAAAACCATATGTACGAATGACTGCAGCTTTGTTGCAAAAAGTGGGGGTAACTTGCACCATTGAACAAGATGTGGTAGTAAAACCTTTTGTTAAGGCATTAGATGATAAATTGGCCATTTCCGTTGAAAGAGATTGGAGCGGTGCAGGATTTTGGTTTGCCATGGCTGCACTTGCAACGCAATGTAACCTGCAGTTAAGTAACTTATCCATGCAAAGCATACAAGGCGACAAAATAGTTGCAAGTTTTATGGAAAGTTTTGGGGTGAGTTACACCGCAACAAACCAAGGCATCCTGCTTAAACGCCAACAAACCATCTTAAGTGAGGCTTATTTCGACATGCTTGATTGCCCTGATTTGGTGCCACCAATGGCGGTAGCCATGTGTGGCTTAAACATTCCTGCGGTGTTTACCAACGTGGCAAACCTGCAAGTAAAAGAGAGCAAACGGTTAACAGCCCTTTGTAACGAGTTAAACCAATGTGGGTTTAAGGTATCGCATACAGAGAATGATTTGGTGATTGAACCAGTTAATCAACAACAGGTTAATATGCCTGATTTTTTTAATACCTACAATGATCACCGCATGGCCATGAGCTTTGCCATATTGGCCTTAAAATTAGGTGCAGTAGTTATCAAAGACGCGCACGTGGTTGAAAAATCGTACCCCGGCTTTTGGAACGATTTAAAACTGGCAGGCTTTGAGGTTGAAACCATTGAGGATTAAAGTTAATCCCTATATTTGAATGGAACAATAAGGTAGGTTTTACACATAAACATATGGCAGGCAACACTTATGGACAATTATTTGCTGTAACCACTTTTGGCGAGAGCCATGGTGAAGCATTGGGAGTAGTAATAGATGGTTGTCCGGCTAACTTGGAAATAGACCTCAATTTTATTCAACAAGAATTAAACAGGCGCAAACCCGGACAAAGTTTAATTACCACACAACGGAAGGAAGATGAAAGCTTTGAGCTATTATCAGGCGTTTTTAATGGTAAAACTACAGGTGCACCAATTTGTATGATGGTGCGCAATACCGATCAGCGAAGCAAAGATTACGAAACATTAAAGGAAGTATACAGGCCCTCTCACGCTGATTTTACTTACCAAATGAAATATGGTATACGCGACTACAGGGGAGGCGGAAGAGCGTCTGCCAGGGAAACAGCAGCTAGGGTATTGGCTGGTGCGGTGGCTAAATTGTATCTAAAACAACAGGGTATTCAAATACAAGCCTATGTGCAGCAGGTGGGTTTGGTGTCCTTAGCTATTCCGTATGAACAACTAGATTTAACGCAAGTAGAAAGCAATGTAGTTCGTTGCCCGGACGAGCCAACCGCTAACCGAATGATAAAATTAATAGAGCAAGTTGGCCAAGATGGAGATAGTGTTGGCGGTGCCATTGCTTGTGTAATAAATGGCGCAATGGCCGGGCTTGGCGAGCCGGTTTTTGATAAGTTGCATGCTGAAATGGCTAAAGCCATGCTCAGTATCAATGCTTGCAAAGGATTTGAAATTGGGAGTGGTTTTAATGCGGCTCAAATGTTGGGAAGCGAACACAATGATGCAATTGAAAGGGTTGGTAATCAGGTGCGAACCACCAGTAATAACAGTGGTGGAATTCAAGGAGGAATTAGCAATGGCGAAACCATTTATTTCAGGTGTGCTTTTAAGCCGGTATCCACCATACGCAAGCCGCAACAAACCATTAATCAAGAAGGTGATGAGGTTGTTTTAGCGGCAAGTGGTCGTCACGATCCTTGTGTGGTTCCTAGAGCCGTTCCTATTGTTGAAGCCATGGCCGCCTTGGTAATGATGGATTTTTATCTGCGTAATCAGGCATTGCAGCAGCATTAGTTGTGTACCACATTGCCATTTTACTGTAATCAATTGGTCAATAGTAGCTTGATAGCTTATTTTTAAAAATAATCAATTATCTTGCACCTTCATAATTAGTTAAAGTTTTATCATGAAGAAGAGTTTTGCCGTTTTTTTAGCCTTATTAACGTTATCGTTAAATGGATTTTCACAAATAGCTATTTGTGGCACCGACCATATGCACCAACAATTAAAGCAGCAATATCCAGCTTTGGTTGCAGAGGAGGAGAAGGCCAATGAACAAACACGCGCAATGGTAAACCAACTTACGGCAAAAGGAGCAGTTGGCAAAAAGGCCGGAGTGATTGTTATTCCTGTGGTATTTCATGTTATCCATAATGATGGAATGGAGAATATTACACAAGCTCAGATCATGGATCAAATCCGCATCATTAATGAAGATTTTAGAAAAAAAAGCGGCACCAATGGAGCTGCAAGTACCAACCCACTTGCGGTTGATATGGAATATGAGTTTAGGTTAGCACAGCTTGATCCGAATGGTAATCGCCATGATGGCATTAACCGGGTGAAGAGTACATTAACAGAGGAAGCTCGGAACAACGTAAAATCATTAAGTCGTTGGCCAAGCACCAGGTATTTAAACATTTGGGTGGTTAAAAGTATAGCCTCAAGTGTAGGTAGCGGAGAAGGAACGGTATTGGGCTTTGCACAATTCCCTTCCAGCATGGCTTTTCAATCAAGCACAGATGGTATTGTTATTCGTGCGGATTATGTTGGTACCATACAAACCGGAAATGGCAGTGGAGCAGGCCGCACTTTAACACACGAAATTGGCCATTGGATTGGTTTATACCACACCTTTCAAAACGGGTGTGTGGGAAATACCCAAGCAACCTGTAGCTTTCAAGGAGACCAAGTTTGTGATACACCTCCCGTTCAAGATGCTACATTTGGGTGTTTAACTTCGCGCAACTCATGCACCAACGATGTTCCTGATAACAACGACCAGATAGAAAACTATATGGATTATATGGATGGCAAATGTGCAAACGTTTACACACCCGGACAAAAAGAACGCTCTATTGCACAAATGGAATTGTACCGAGCAAACATCTATTCTACATCTAACCTAGCCGCTTGTGGCATTAATCCTGATGGCTCCTATATCAATGTGGCTGCTTCAAGTATTAAAGTGCCTTACAGCTACGGGTTTGAAGATGCAGATGTTACTACTGCCGGTTGGAGAATACAGAATTTAAACAATGGTGCTAATGCTTGGAAAGTTGATGCAGTAGCTTACAGTGGTAGCAAGAGCATGGGATTCCGTAATTTTAGTTTATCGCCTATTTTAAATTCAAGAGACGAGTTTTCAAGCCCATTACTTGATCTTAGCACATTGGCTAACCCACTATTAACATTTAGGGTTGCCTATGCCAGAAAAAGCGCAAGCAGCAATGATGTATTTGATGTTGGCATAAGTGGAGATTTTGGAAGAACCGAGACAAGAATTTTTAGAGGAACAGCGAGTAACATTGAAACACCCGCAGGTGCAATGGCAACCGAGCTTGTGCCAACTACTCAAGGAGAATGGAAAACCATTACCGTTGACCTAACTCCTTATAAAAACATGACCAATGCACGCATTCGTTTTGAATTGGC
>RDYC01000298.1 GCA_004293295.1 Bacteroidota bacterium | reverse complement strand
CTTTCATTGCCTTCAAATTCATTAATAGGCATTAATTCAATGGCATTCACTCCAAGCCGTTGCAAGTAACTTAGTGTATCAATTAAGGTGAGGTAATCGTGCCTGCCAATAAAGTCCCGTACAAGTAACTCGTAAATAACCAGCTTATTTTTTGGTGGCTTAACAAATGATTGGGTGTGTTGCCAATTAAATGCTGTTTGGGCAGTTTGTAGTACCGAAACATAATTATTTGTTTTTCCAACAGGGTAGGGTTTAAGGTTTGGATAAGTAATGCTTGGAATAAAAGGGTCATTGTTTTGATCCAACAATTTGTCTGCATAATAGTCTGCAATACGCAGCAATTCTTTTCCTATGCTATATTGATATGCATATTCAACGCCCGGGGTTAATTGGTTTAATTGAATCCAAAACCTGTTTCCGTCAGGAGTCTTATTCATTTCATAGGCGGGATTAAGTTCCCAATTGTTGAAATCGCCAATTACATAAACATAACTTTTTTGTGGCGCAAAAAGTTGCAAAATAACTGTGCTATCATTGATGTAGTTAATCCCATCAGCAATACCTGGAGGCGACACGGCCACATTACTGGCATTATTTGAGCGGATAATGATATCCTGTAATTTAGTAACGGTGTTGTTACTTTGTTGTGCAATAAGTTTAATTTGGTGCTTGCCATTGCCTAAAGTTGATGCAGAGAATTTATATTGTAGGCTTGGTGTATCATTAACATTAACTAGCAGGTTATTGTTAATAAAGAGTTGAAGGTTAGCTTTGGCAGAAGCATTTACAATAACCTCTATTGAATCAGATAAGCCAGCGATAGCTGGAGTTCCAGATGGATTGGTGGTAAGGTTGGCTTGAAAAGTACCACTACCAATGCTAACAAAAATATCTCCTCCGTCAGCTTCGCGTCCAACTACCGACCCGTCTTGGTTTCTAAAAACAAACGCCAGTTTTTGAACAGTTTCATTTGAAGGAACACCATAAAACTGATTGATGTTTATACTTAGGGTAAATTTATTATTGCCAATTGCTGTCATTTTTACCTTGCTATCGTCAGTACCCCAATTGCCTTGAACATAACGCCACGCGGTTGGAGAAGAACTGAGGTTGGTGATTACTCCTGTATGGGCGTAAACTGTATTCTGCGAGGTAAGGGCAGCGTTACCTTTACTGGCATCAAATGTGATGACCACATTATCCGTTTGTGCTGCAAAAGGTGGATTTAATGCAACAACCTGACTTTTTGCATCAGACGGTAATAAGAGTATAATTAGTATTAAAGTAGGTAAAGCAAAGTATTTCATGTGTCATTTTGCACTTAAGCATATGCGAGTTAAAAAAAAGAAAGTGTATTTCCTACACTTTTATTTTTTTTGTTCATAATTTAATTATATTCGCTTAACAACTAAACTAAATATAAAATGAAAAAATTATTACTCATGGCTGCTGCACTCGGTGTTTTTACTGGTGTGTATGCAAAAAAAGTAAAATTCCAGGTTGATATGACTGGCCAAACTGTTGGTGTTAATGGTGTTCATATAGCCGGTGATTTTCAAAAAGATGCTGGAGCCCCGGATAATTGGCAACCTGGCGCAACTGCAATGTCTAATGGTGGAAGCGGAAACATTTACTCTGTACTGGTAGATATTCCAGCGGGTAAGTTTTACGAGTTTAAATTCATTAATGGAAATGATTGGCCTCAAGCAGAAGGTGTTCCTGCATTAAACCGAAAAGGTCATCCTAATAATGGCCAAACAAACGAAAACCGTTGGTTTTTTATTGATTCAGTTGCAAATGATACCTCAGTGTTTCCTGCCGTGCTTTTCGGAGGTACTGCTCCTGCAGGTCAATTTGCGGTTAGGTTAGCGGTTGATATGCAATTGGCTGGAGCTGTTAATGCCAATGGCGTATCAATAGCCGGTGACATACAAAAAGCTGCCGGATTTCCTGAATGGACTCCCGGTGCAACCCGCATGACAAATTTATTTAGCAACAACAAGGTGTACGAGGTAATACTATATGTACCTGCCGGAATTTATGCTTATAAATATGTAAATGGCAATAGTTGGGGAAGTGATGAAAGTGTACCTTCTGCATGTGCAACATCAAATAACAGAACGCTTGCTGTAACTAATAATGTTGTTGTTGGTAAGGTATGTTATGCTTCTTGTTCAGCTTGCCCTGCTGCGCCACTTCCTCGTTACGATGCTTCTTTTATTGTAGATATGGCCAATACCAACTGCGATGGTGGATTTGATTCTGTAACTGTAGCTGGCGGACGTCCTGAATTAACCAATTGGACTACCGGTGTTAAATTGGCTAAAATGGGTAACACTACATATTATGTAGCCGTACTTAAATTAGATTCTGGTGAAGCTAAGTTCAAATTCCGTTTTCATAAAAATGGCAATACCAATTGGGAAGGCGGAGGTGACCGTGTTTGGAATTTATCAGCTGATGATACCCTTGACCTAACTTGCTTTGGTTCAAGAGATGTTGGTGCTTGCCCATCTAAACCGGCTAACCAAAAAATTACTTTTGTGGTTGATTTGTCAGATGAAATTCCTGATGCACAAGGAAGAATTTATGTAATGGGAACCTTCCAAACCCCTAATTGGCAAGCCGGAGCAATCCGCATGAGTCCAATGCCTGGTAAATTAGGATTTTACATGGCAACAGTAAATGATGTTTGCCCTGGTAAATTCAATTACAAATTTGTTAATGGAGATTCTTCTCAAACTGCAAATGAAGAAAGTTTTACTGATTCAGCAGATCGTGCTTGTGCAGAACCTAATGGTATTGGCGGCTTTAACAGGGTTTATACCAGAACTACTTCAAATGATGTAACATTAGCTTATGTATATAGCTCATGCGAAGTTGCAGACTTAAACGGTGTGCGTGATGTAGCCGGATTATTAAACAATGTTAAATTGTTCCCTAATCCTACAAACTCTTCAGTAAATATCGAGTTTAACGATGAGGCAAAATTACACGATGTTACTGTAATGGATATTGCAGGTAAAGTAATTGCTACCTACAACAATATTGAAGAGAATAAATTCATTATTAACAAAGCTGACTTAACCAATGGTATGTTGTTTGTAAATATTACCAACAACCGTGGCGAAGGCAAAACATTAAAGTTAATTGTTCAATAACAGTTAAGGAATAATCAAAAAAGGCCAACCTATTCGGTTGGCCTTTTTTAGTTTATAAGGAAAGTATTGCTAATCTATTTTACCAATTAGGCACTTGCTTTATCTTGTTTTTTAAAACCATAAAGTTGTGCCGGTTTATACATTAGGCCTTTTTGCTTTTCACCCAATTCTACCAATACTTCGTCCCGTTTAAACCGTTTAATAAAGTTGCGCTTGTCAAAATTGGTATTTAGTATTACTTCGTATAAGTTTTGCAACTGACGTAAGGTAAATTTCTGAGGTAGCAATTCTTTTGCAATCAAATCACTATCTAAATGCTTTCGCAGATCTTCTCCCGCTTTTTTTACAATAGCATTGTGGTCAAAAGCTAGCGGTGGAATTCTTTTGGCATTTTTCCAAACCACATTACGAGCAAATGAACCTGGTATTGGGCGAATCATTTCTTTCCTAACCAAGGTATAGTAAGTAACCGTTACTACTCTTGCATCAGGATCACTGCGGTATAAGTTTAGCCATTCCCTGTCTTTTTCTTGCTTAACACGCATGGGGTCGCCAAAACAATAAAACTGCCTAAGGTGCAAGCCCTCTACATGGGTTAGTTCCTTTAATACCCTTTCGGCAGCTTCATCTAATCCCTCGTCTTCGTTTACTAAATCACCGGGTAAAGCAAATTGGGCAGTAAATGCATTTTTGCTCTTTTTTGCAGGTTCTTTTTGCTCTATTAATAAAACCTCCAACTTGTTGTTACTTTCATCGTAGCCGAAAATAACACAATCAACGGAGATGTGTTTCTTAAAAGAGTTCTTTTTCATTGTCGAAAATTATTGCTTGTTCAAATATAATTGTTGAAGCCGACTTAAACAAAAAACTTTAAAAGTGTATTTTTTACACTTTATTCATTATTCTTGTGTTGTTATCACAATAAAAAAGTATCATTGTACAACAAGCAGATTAACTCATGAAAAAATTAATTCTTGCAACAGGTGCTGTACTAGCCATGTTTAGTACTAACGCTCAAAATAACCTCAGCAATGGTTTAGGCAACGCAACCGAAATTACCAAAGAAAGTCAAAGGGTACTTATTAAAACAACCAATGGCAATGCCCAAGTTAGGTTTTATTCCCCAACCACGTTGCGTATCCAAATTACCAAGCAGCCAAGTTTTGATGAGTTTAGTTATGCAGTGACCGCAAAACCGGTGGAGGGTATTTTTAAGGTGGCAGAAACCCCGGAGCAAATTACGTTAACCACGGATTCCTGTAAGTTGGTTATTACTAAAAAGCCTGTTCGGTTCTCGTTACAAACCTTAAGCGGTGTTGTGCTTAATGAAGATGAAGCAGCATTTGGTACCAATTGGATTGGTGAAGAGGTTACCACGTATAAAAAAATGCAGGATGATGAAAAGTTTATTGGTTTGGGTGAAAAAACAGGAAATTTAAACAGGCGTGGAGAAGGCTATACCAATTGGAATACAGATTTTTTTGCTTACCCTAGCGGAGGAGATCCGATATATGCCACCATTCCCTTTTTTATTGGCTTGCACCATAAACAGGTATATGGTTTGTTTATGGATAATACTTTTAAAAGCCATTTTAACTTCGGAGCTTCTAATAACCGTTTCAGTAGTTTTACAGCCGAAGCAGGTGAAATGAATTATTATTTAATGGCCAACACTACGGTTGCCGGAATACTGAAATCCTACTCAGATTTAACCGGGCGTTTAGAGATGCCATCCTTATGGAGCATCGGCTTTCAGCAATGCCGCTACAGTTATTATCCCGATAAGGAAGTGATTACTTTAGCTAAAACGTTTAGAGATAAAAAAATACCTGCCGATGTGATTTATTTTGATATCCATTACATGGATAAGTATAAAATATTTACATGGGACAATAGCCGCTTTCCTCAGCCTAAAAAAATGTTGGATGAACTGGAAGGGATGGGCTTTAAAAATGTGGTTATTGTTGACCCGGGTATCAAGGTAGAAAACCAATACAAGGCATATGAAGAAGGCAAGGCACAGGATTTGTTTATCAAATATCCTGATGGCACCAATTACACCGGGCAGGTTTGGCCGGGATGGTGTCATTTTCCTGACTTTACGAAGCCCAAAGCAAGAGAATGGTGGGGCAACTCATTTAATGGCTATATTAATGATGGTATTGATGGGTTTTGGAATGATATGAATGAACCTGCCACATGGGGACAACGTTTTCCTGATTTGGTGGAAGCAGATTATGAGGGCCGCAAAGCCACACATCGCGAATGGCATAATGTGTATGGTTTTCAAATGGCGAGAAGTACTTTCGAGGGGGCAAAAAAACTAATGAATGGCAAGCGGCCGTTTATCCTCACTCGCGCGGCATATTCAGGCATACAGCGTTACTCGGCCATTTGGACCGGTGATAATCGCCCTGAAGATGACCACATGATGGCAGGAGTGCGTTTAGTAAATAGCTTAGGACTAAGTGGTGTGGCTAATGCCGGTTATGACGTGGGTGGATTTGCAGGGGAGGCCAGCAAAGAACTGTTTAACCGTTGGATGCAAATCGGTACTTTTTGTCCCTTTTTTAGAAGCCATAAAATGATTGATGCCAAAGACAGTGAACCTTGGAGTTATGGAGAAAAAGTGGAAGAGATTGTGCGCAACTACATCTCATTGCGTTATAAACTGATGCCATACTTATACAGTACATTTTATGAATCAACCCAAAACGGAATGCCGGTGGCTAGAAGTTTAGCCATTAATTATACGTTTGACGAAAAAATTTATGATTGGAATTACCAAAACCAATATTTGTTTGGCCATGCTATTATGGTTGCTCCGGTAGTGAGCTATAAAGAAATTAACAAGGTATATTTACCTAAGGGTACTTGGTATAACCTGCACACGGAACAGGTTTACAATGGTAATCAAGAATTGTACGTTGAAACCCCCATGGAAACATTGCCCTTGTTTATTAAAGGGGGTAGTATTATTCCTATGCAAAGTGTGGTACAAAGTGCTAAAGAGTTACCGCTTGATACCATGTACCTTCATGTGTATAAAGGTAACGAACCAAATGAGTTTGTTTATTACGAAGATGCTGGGGATGGTTATGATTACTTAAACAACCAATTTGTGAAAAGAACTTGTATTTATGATGCTGCAAAAAAGACATTGGTTTTAGGAAAAGCCGAAGGTAACTATGCCAGTAAGTTTAAGCATATTAAGTTAATGATGCATGGTTTTGATGGTGCCGCGTTTAAAGTAAATGGAGTGGCACAATCCGCTAAGAAGGAGGCCGTAGAAATGATTGCAGGTGTTTCTCAGTTTGATCCGATAGGTAAAAGTATTGAAAGTAAAAAGGCTGCAGTAGCAGCTTTCTCCATCAAGAATACCAATGAACAGATAGTAATAAATTGGTAGTGTTTTTTCATGCGAAAAAAAGCCCTGTTCTTCAAAAGAGACAGGGCTTTTGTTTGTACAAATGTTTTTAACGATTACTAAAGGATTGATAAGTGGTAGTCCACCAAATCTTTTAAAGGCGATTGAATGACCTTGCCAACTTTCATATCGTAGCTAATGGCTACTTCTTCTAAAATATCTTTAAAAACAAAACCAACACTACCCACACAGTTAAATTGGTAATTTTTGTAATCAGGGTATTTGCTTACCAAATTTTTGACAAAATCCCTGAACGAATCGCGAACCTTATTTTTAATATAGGGATGGGTAACATACTCATCGGCAAATTTGCAAAAACTAGCCAAGTATCGGTTAGGAAATTGTGTGGTATATAATGTTTGGAAAATTTGCTCATTATTTTCAATTTGAAAACGTTCTTTAAAGCGGGATTGCAACTCCGGTTCCAAACGGTTGCGCATAAAATCGCGAACTATTTTTTTGCCAATGTAACTTCCACTGCCTTCGTCACCAAGCAGGTATCCTAACGAGTCAATATTTAACTCACAAACTTTTCCATCATACAAACAAGTATTGGCTCCGGTTCCCAATATCCCGGCAAACCCTCGGTTGTTACCCAATAAGGCACGGGCACTGCCTAATAAGTCATGGCCAACATCAATATGCGTAGCTTTACTAAAAGTACGGGATAGTGCCCTGCGTACAATTTCGGTTTTTTCTATGGTTGAGCATCCCGCACCATAAAAATATACTTTCTCAACCGTGTCCGCATCAAAGGACTTAACCAGGTTTTCACTTAAAGAATAATAAATGGCTTCGGAGTCAATAAAGTATGGATTGTAACCAATGGTGTGAAAGATGGTAAAAGCACCGGTTTGGGGATTGGTTAATGCCCAATCTGTTTTGGTTGAACCGCTGTCAGCTATTAGTATCATTTTATCTATTTTGGTGGTTTATAATTTGAGCAATAATAATGAAAGTTAGGCTTGTTTAACGTGTCCTTTAACGCCATAGTAAATAATGTACAAGTAACATATTAATGGCAAAATAAATGCTACTTTTAAGCTTAT
>RDYC01000297.1 GCA_004293295.1 Bacteroidota bacterium | reverse complement strand
CCTGTGTGTCCGTTTGCTACTGCATCGGGTTTAATCATGGTAAACGTAATTTTTCCGCTCATCTTGTTATGCTTTAATTTTCAGGGCGCAAAAATAGAATAAAGCAAGGCATAAATGCTAATTATTTTACCGTGTATTTGCGTTTTGGGTTGGTTATTCTTAAAAAACTAGGCAATCTTACCACAATACCGCTAAATTTGCCCCGTGAAAAACAATAACCTACTTCGCAAAACAATTGGTATTATTGGCGGAGGACAACTGGGTCGCATGATGATAGAAGAATCCCTGCGGCTGAATAATGAGTTTAACATCCTGGATGCAGCCGATTGCCCATGTGCACCATTGGCTAAAAACCACATTATTGGTAAACTCACCGATGGGGAAGCCATTAAACAATTGGCAGCCGTTAGCGATGTGCTCACTTACGAAATAGAACATATTGATGTGGCTACTTTGTTGCAATTGGAAGCTGAAGGGCACGAAATTATTCCTTCGCCCAAGGTATTGCAGGTGATACAAGACAAGGGCTTGCAAAAGCAATTTTTTGCCGCCAACAATATCCCTACTTCTGAGTTTAGGTTGGTAGAAACGCCTGAACAATGGGCAGCAGCCATTACCGAAATAGGAGGCAATAAAATTGTGGCCAAAACCCGTAAAGACGGTTACGATGGCAAAGGCGTAACGATATTAAACAGTGCCGAAATGTTGGATGATGTAAGCAAGATACCGTTTACACAACCCTCTTTGCTGGAAGCCTACATTCCATGCGAAAAAGAAATTTCAGTAATGGTGGCACGCGACCGAGAAGGCAACATCAAAACCTGGCCCGTAGTGGAAATGGTGTTTGACCCGGTGGCTAACTTGGTAACCTTTTTAGATTGCCCGGCTACCTTGCCTGAAACCATTACCCAACAAGCCTGTGAAGTAGCTTTGCACACTATTGTGCAATTACAAGGAATAGGCGTATTTGCCGTAGAATTGTTTTTAACCACCTCGGGCAATATTTTGGTGAATGAAGTTGCACCACGCCCACATAATTCAGGACATCACACCATTGAAGCCTGTTACACTTCTCAGTTTGAACAACTGGTTCGCATATTGATGGGGCTTCCACTTGGCAGTACCGATTTAATACAACCCGCAGTGATGATGAATTTGTTAGGTGCAGATGATTTTAGTGGCAGCTACCGCTTGCAGGGGTTAGAAGAAGCCAGTGCATTGCCCGGAGTGTATGTACATTTATACGGCAAAAAGGAAAGCAAACCCGTGCGCAAAATGGGACATATCACCGTGATTGCACCCACCCTGGAACAGGCCAAACAAACCGCACAACAAGTACATCAACTGGTGCGCTTTGTAGCTGACTAGCTTAAGGTAAAATATTCTTCCTTTTCTAAGGTATGGTTTCTGATTACACCTGCGCTAATTAAGTTGATGAGCATGCGTTGCGCCCGCCACCTGGAAATATTGAGCAGTTTACACACTTCCTTTAACGTAATGCGCTCGTGTTTGCCCAAGTAATGCAATAACCCTTCTTCATGTTTGGTGTATTTAATCAATGTATTTTGTTGGCTGGTGCCGCGTTTTAACACATCAACCACCACCTTGCTAGCCAATAAACTTTTGTCCTTTACCCTAATGTGTACCCACCATTTTCCGGCTTCGTCTTTGGCATAATACGGTTTATCCTTTCCTTCGGGAACAATACATTCAATCACGCTTCTATCGCCAAAATCCCACTCCACTATGCGCAATGGAATTTCCGGTTTGCAATAAAACCCGGCTGCCAAATCCAACATGTATTTTTCTTCCTCACTGCGCACTCCGCTAATGGTGCCATTATCATTTACCCCAACCAGCAATATGCCGCCTTTGTGGTTGGCAAAAGCACTCATGGTTTTGGCTATTTTACTGGCACTTGAAATGGTTTTTTTAAAATCAAGCGCATCCCCCTCTCCCTTGGCTATTAATTGTAAAATATGGTGCAAAGTTTTGCTGTTTAAACGTGCAAACTAGTTAATTGGGTATGCAATGCAAAATGCAACCAACAATTATTATCACAATTACTGGCCTTTTTTTACGCTAATTGAACCTTAACAATAGCCGCCCTTGCTGGTCGCGGACAGCAGTCCGTAACGCACACGAATTATATACAACCGGCCCCTTGCTGGATGCGTGGAGGGTTTTCTGCATACGCATTGCAAATACGCATGAGTGGGCTATTTCGTTTATTGCTTTTAAAATGACAACACGATGTTGCCACCTATTTGCCCGCTTTTATAACTTGCGTCTCCGCTTCCGTCAATAGTGCCATTTCTGTTAGAATAGTCGAATTCGGCCTCAAAACTTAACGCTGTTTTTTTGAATGGTAAGGTATAACCAATGCCGCCCATTAGTGAGGAACCAATGGCATATTGATGCTTGTACAAGTTTGCGGCTTCATTCACACGTTTGGTGGTAAACTGCCCAAAACCAAAACTGCCACGAACATAAAGGCCCTTTTTAAATTCTTTACTCAATGCATAATACTTGGCAGTAATGGCAAGATTGTAATAATTAAAAATGTAATCATCGCCATTGTCGCCTTTTACAGAAGTACCGAATGTTCCCTTAATTCTGGAGCCTACACCAAGTCCTTTCCAGTTTTCAGGTGCAATGTAAAATCCCATCATCAAGTTGTTACCAATACCAGATTCAAAAGCACCACCATACGATTTTGTAAGTTGCGATTTCATATCACCAAAAAACAAGGTTTGCCCGAAACCTAAGCCAACTTCTCCATAAACGGGTAGCTTTATTTTTTTATCAGTTGATGTTTGTGCACTTACCATTTGCGCAAAAAGGCAGGTTATACTCACCGCAAGAGTTATACTCGACTTTTTCATATCATGATTGGTTTAGAATGAATAGATAATGTTTGCTCCAATTTGCCCGCTTCTTAGGGTTTTGTCTCCAAGTCCGTTAATAGTTCCACTGCGAGTTGATGTTTCAACATGCCCTTCTAGGCTTATTGCATTCTTCCCAATCGGAAATGAGTAACCAATATTCCCTGAAATGGTGTTTCCAATGGCAAACTGATGGACGAAGGAGTTTGATGCATCATTTGCTCTTTTTGTAGTAAGCTGGCCAGTTCCCAAGGATAATCGCATATAAAGCCCCTTGTTAAAAGTTTGACTTAGCGCGTAATACTTGGCTGAAACGGAGAAATTGTAATAATTAAAGAAATAATCATCTCCATTGTCGCCAACAGCTCCTGGCCCGCCAGACCACATTAAACGAGTGCCCAAGCCCAAGCCTTTCCATGTTGATGGTGCATAATAAAAGGCTGTGGTTAAATTACCAGCAACAACGGGTTCAAAAGAACCACCTAATGCCACTTTTAAATGCGATTTTGTTTCGTTAGCAATTGTTGTTTGCCCTGCTCCAAATCCAAATTCACCATAAATGTTTTTTGGTCTGATTTGAGTAGCGGTATTTTGTGCGACCACAAATTGCGAGATCAGGCAGGTTATACTCATTGCAAAAGTTATGACTACTTTTTTCATTGTTTGTTTTATTTAAAAATTAACAGATGCGATGAAGTTAAGACCTGAAAACTGCCATGAATCATTGCCAATATTATCCACTTCTACTCTTGTATTATTAAGTTGATAAACAGCCTTCATGTCAAATGTCTTTTCACTATTCTTAAATGGTTTAAATGAGTAGCCAACAGCTGCAGACAAATTTGTTCCAACACCAAACTGATGAAAATAATTTTGTTTTCCTTCACTATTAATAAACCTGTTTTTGGTAAGTACAGAAGCCATTCCAAATTCACCCAATAGGAAAAGATTATTTTGGGTAAAAGGGTAATATTTTGCACCTCCTGTTATAGTGATGTAATTGAAGAAATAGCCTTCTTCGTAGCCATCAGAACTTGGTTCACTGCCGGTTAGTGAGGCTCGTAATGCGGTGCCAAGCATTAAGCCCTTTACCTTTTTTGTAGGGCGATAATATGCAGTGGTAAGAACCCAACCAATTGGCGTTCCGTAGGAGCCAACATTTTTTCTAATACCAGCACTATTTTGAAAATAGCTTAGACCTTGCTCTCTAAGTTCCTGAGATCGCATAAGTTCTTTTCCACTATGTAAAATAGAAGTAGCAAACCCTATCCCAAATTCAGTTTGAATTTTTTGAGAAATTGGATTTTGTGCATTTGCTGAAAATAAAACCAGAACACTTACAAAAAATGTGAAGGTACTTATTGATTTTTTCATTGATTGTTTTTTTGAACAAGGGCTGATTTAATTAAACATAAAATCAGCCCTTGTTATTCTAAAGTTTTATTTATTTACCTCCAAAAGTGTAACCTACCGAAATGTTAAAAATTATTGGTGTATTCCCAATACCTATGTTGGCAGCTTTAAGCGTCTCTTTTTTTCCCGTAGTTTTATTATTATAGCTAAACTCATCATTGCTTAAAGTTGAACCTACATTTTGCCACCATCTTATACTGGTGGCTGTAGTAATTCCTTGTAAGCCCTTACTTTTACTATTCTTAAAGGGGAAATATCGGTAATAAATACCCACTCCAAGTGTAAATGTTTTATAATCTTTTATTCTGTTGGTAGAAGTTTGAGAAGCATCTTTATCATACACTTCCCAACTATGAAGTTTTGGTTCAAAACGAATATCAAGAAATGAGTTTATGCGATAACCTATTCCAAACCCTGTTGAGAATGGAATATTTAAAACTACATTTTGAGTTTTGTAATCGCCAGATGATGGGGGATTGAGGTTAAACCCGTGCGAATAGTCAAAAATCATTCTTTTGGTAGTGTAAGTTGCCTCAATATTGCCACCTTGCAACGCTAACGGTTGAATTAATCCAGCCACTATTGAAAATTTATGACTATACAGCAAATCTTTTTTGCTTTCCGTTTGGGCTTGGATTTTTGATATGGCAAAAGTGCAAGTCGCCAACAATAATATTTTTTTCATACTATTCCCTTCTAATTAGTTAGTTCCTTTGTTTTGAACCAAAGTTTACAAATACCGAAGCCCTAAACTTATTGTTGTAGAAATCACCTGATGGGTCTAAGAAAGTAGTCCAGTCTTGTACCGTTAGATAGTGCAAACCAACTCCCCAATGCAACCCATTTATTTTAGTTGGCACAAATGCTCTAACACCAAATTCCGTCATGCCTGCAAAAGCAGCATCTTTACCATCAAAAAGGTCATTCTCCCAGTCGCTTACTCTTCTGTTATCAGGAGTTTTTCTGTCATCGCCTGATAGATAAAAGCCCGCACCAATTGACCCAATATATATCGGGAAGTCAATTTCAATGTTTGATTTTCGAAGGGTAAATGAAGGTGCTATCATCAAACCGAAAGCTCCGTGATCAGCACGCAAATCAACAGAAGATTTACCTTTGTATGTTTTGCCATCAGGCAATGGTGTATTGATAGTATGTGAATTGATAGGACCACTTCTGGCATAATTGTAGTAACCTACTTTAAGATGGTCATTAAATAATTTTAATCCCATAGAGAAGCCAACAGCGTGCCCAATATGGTCTTTAAGAAACATTGAACTGTATTCAGGTGTAACAAACCAGCCTATTTTGTGTTTTTTTGTTGTATTAGTTACATCATTCTGTGCGTTTAAGCCAAGTGCCATCAGAAAAAATGATAGTGAAATGATTAAATTTTTCATTGTATTATTATTTTAAATAAGTAAAGTTTAATTGTAGAAATTTTGCGTTTAATAAAGAGGGTCAAGGCGAAGAGTTGAAGCGTTTTGAGACCCATTTAAAGAAAAACGGAGACCTGCCTGCAACCCCCAGTTAAACTTTTGCGAATCGCCATTTGCACCTGCTGATGGCCCTGCATTTGCCCTAAACATAAATGTTGATTTTTCAGAAAGTTTATAAGCAACACCAGCAAATAGATTCGTTACATTATTTTCGTAAATAAACTCAGGATTAACCTCAAACAAATTAGGAAGTGTTACTCCAGATTGGATATTCAGCTTTTCAGACAACGCTAGACTAACCTGCAATCCAAGTTCTGCATTTAGGCCAAAAGAATTATTCGCTTGTAATTTCTTTTCGTCTGCAAACGATTGGCTAACGTTTTGAAAACGAACGCCCATCCTTGTATAGTAATCAAGGCGCAGTTTTTCAAATTCATAAACTCTAACTGAAAATGGAATACTAAATGAAGTGCTAAAACCTTCATCAATCACTTTAGCGCCAATAAATCGGTATTTTACTGAACCTGTTTGCAGTTCAACACCCGCCCTGAATTTCTCCGAGAATTGTTTTCTTAATGCAATGTTCAGTAAGCCATTGTCTTGGTTAGATAAACCAATGCCTGCATCAATCATTGATTGTGCATTTACAATTTGTGCAAACAGGCAGGTTATACTCACTGCAAGAGTTACAATCAGCTTTTTCATTTTGAAACGTATTTAAATAATTAATTTATTACGTTGCAAAGATGTGGCTACTATTTTCCGTGGACGTTAACCCAGGTTAAGAAATACAAAACGTTTACGAATGCCTTTGGGGGTTATACTTTAAGAATGAGGTAATCACTTATTGTCAAGAATTCTCTTGCGAATGCGACTTAATGAGGGTGGTTTAATACCCAGATAGGAAGCCACGTAATGTTGTGGGATTCTTTCAAAAACCTTTGGCCTTTCATTCATCAATGTTAAATAACGCTCCTCTGCTGTTTGATTCTCCAGCATCTCATTGCGCTGACGAATGCCTAGAAAGGCATTTTCTGCCATTAAACGCCCAAAGCGTTCAAACTTAGGAAGTTGATTATACAACTGTTGCAGATCTTTTGCAGACAATAGAATCAATTCAGATTTTTCAAGTGTTTCTATGTTCTGTTTAGTTGGCCTACCCGTTAAGAAACTATCATAATCCGTATACCAGCCATTTTCAAAAAAAAACTGAGCGGTATTTTCTTGTCCGTTAACATTGTAGTAATAACGTATGCAACCACTATTTACAAAATAAGCATACCTGCAAACTTCTCCCTCCTGCAAAACCAACTCCTTCTTCTCATACCTTTTTACCATGAGTTTAGATACAAAAATTTCTTCTTCACTTTTATCAAGTAAAATAAATTGTGAAAGTCGTTTCAAAATTTGGTCGTACATAGGCTATTGTCCTAAAGTGTCAGGTTTTAAGTGAGAGGTATTACAAACCATCAGTCTGTGTTTAACTGCGTTTTATTGCTCAATAATAAGGTATTTTTACGCGATATGGTAAAGACTTAATTCGCACACGCTGCAAAAATTGTCCCGCTGTCGCGGACCTGCCGTCCGTGGCATACACCAAATTTTCTCCAACAGCCCTTTGCGGGATGCGTGCGGACTTAGTTTACTTACTATTTTCATTTCTGCTAAGTAAAAGCACAACATTTTAATGTATTTTTGAACATAAAGCCATTGGTTTTAGCTCCACTCAAATGAAAAATATTGATAAAGAAAGTTTAGAAAAAGCCTATCGTTTATTTGAATCCGGTGATATTGATAACATAGCAATAGGCACAACCGAAGGTTTAAAACAAATACACAACTATTTATTTAATGGATTATTTGATTTTGCAGGGCAAATACGCACTAAAAAAATATCCAAAGGTGGTTTTAGGTTTGCAAATGCCTTATACCTGAATGAAATTTTGGTAAAAATTGAACAAATGCCTGAAAATAATTTTGAAGAGATTATTGCCAAATATGTAG
>RDYC01000296.1 GCA_004293295.1 Bacteroidota bacterium | reverse complement strand
GTAATGCACATGGCTTATTTTAGGAAATAAATGGTGTTCAATCTGGTAGTTCAATCCGCCCAAATACCAGCTTAACACCTTATTGCTTCGGCTAAAATTTACGGTAGTATTTAGTTGGTGAATGGCCCAATCATTTTCAATAACGCCATTTTGTGGCATTGGGTGGCTGGTATGCTCAAGGGTATGTGCCAACTGAAACACAAGGGTTAAAATAACCCCGGCAACAAAATGCATCACCAAAAAGCCGATAACTACTTCCAATACCGGCATGTGAAACACTAGAATTGGACAACCCAGCATTAAAAAAAAGTAAAACAACTTAATGCCAATGATTTTGGCAAATGTAATCCTATTTTGAGCCCTGTTATTAGGATTTACACCGGATTTGGTAAATTGATAGAACTGCACGAAATCCTTACCTACTGCCCAATATAATGTTAACAAGCCATAAAACATCAATGCATATATCCACTGGAATTTGTGGTACCACCTTGTTTGGGTGTGGGGCGAGAATTTCAATACCAACCGATCTTGAATATCCTCATCAATATGGGTAATATTGGTGTAGGTATGGTGTAAAATGTTATGTTGCAGTTTCCAATTAAATATGCTACCTCCAAGCAGGTTTAAGGTACTTCCCATTAAAGCATTCACTTTTTTATTGGGAGAGTACGACCCATGATTGGCATCGTGCATCACACTCATGCCGATACCAGATACAGATACACCCATTAAAATCCATAACCAAAGCGAAATAGGAAAACCGGGTTGAAAAACCATCAGAAAAAGGAAAGGCAATAGATAAGCTGAAATCAAAACAATTGATTTGATTACCATTTCGGTATTGCCGAATTTACTGATGTTGTTCTGGGTAAAATACTCATCTACTCTCGATTTTAGTACTTTAGAAAAGTCTGTTTTACTCCTGGGAATAAACTTTACTTGCTGTTTTGCATTCATGCGTTAATAAAAAATGTGTTAGTCCCAAATGGATGAGAAGTCTTGATTTAATAAAGGTTGTATTTCCGACTTATCTAACGAGATTACAATCATCCCATCAGCATAAGACGCCACTTCATAGGGGTTAAACAACCAATCTACCCCATTGTTTGTAATTACAAAATTATCATTCAAATGAAATGTGTTATCCTTAAACCAAAAACCAGCGTTTTCAAGGTCAGCCGTGTCGTTTAACGACTTTTGAGCCCTGAAATTTTTCTCGGCTACCGCTAATAATTTTTGATAGTTAGCTTGGTTAAACAAGTCTTTAATTGTAATAACACGGTTTTTTTTACGGTCGTAACAAGAATATATTTGAGAGTACAAGCCATGCGCACCTCCGGTAAAGTCATACATGTTTACACCAATACAAACAATATTTGATGATTGAAAAGGGACATTGATATTGGTTTGGCTTAGCCAAACCTGGTTGCTTTCAGGATTCTGTTTCACAAACAACGCGTACTCAGATAAAAAAGTTTCTTGCGTTTTAGCCAATGTATTTTTACCCGAAACCCCGAGCAATAAGTTAATAATGGCATTTAAACTATCAGCTGCAGCATTATTGCCGTTAAAAACCGGATAGTTGTAACTAATATGTGAACAGTCAGGAGAATCAGGGTTACATTGATTAAATGATAAGCTTAGTTTTTTCATTTCATATGATAAGGTATCAAGTTGTTTTTGATCATTACCAACACAACCTGTATGCATGATAGAAAAAAACAAACCAACTCCTAAAAAAATGACTAAATAACGCGGCATGATGTTACGTATAAAGTGTAAATGTAACATTATTATTAATAATCAAGTAAAACATTAATCAACATAACCGTTTAAACTTCATACTTTAGTGTCCATATTTACCAATGTGGCCCATGCAACCGTTGGTTAAACGGGTGCTATTGTACTAAGGCCAAGGTATCGCGCTGCAAATATTGTTTCGATGCTTTGGACCAATTTATGAGCAACATTACCTGCTGTGCGTTTAAAGTTGCATTTTTATGTATAAGGGTGTATGAACTTAAAGGCATTTCACCAGCTTCAAGCATTTCAATTATTTCATCCAACTTATGCAGTTGACGTTTCTTCTTGTAAGTAGCAAACACATTAAAATTTAACTCATCTTTTCCTTCATTTACATGGTGGTTCAACCAAAAACCTATAGGCTGAATATGGCTGTACCACGGATAAACGGTGGAGTTACTATGGCAATCATTGCAACTCGTTTTTAACACTTGTTTTACCTCTTCCGAAACAGGTACGCAAGCCGAAATGTCTTGCTCAATCATAACTTGCCCATTGTTTTTAGACATAGGGATAAATTGAAGAAGAATAACCAAGCCCATGAGGATTAACCCCGTGCGCTGAATCGTTTTTTTACTAATCATAATAACATAATAAGTTAAACATTAAAGTAATCCTAACCCTAAACAGATACCTACAAGAATAAGTAAGATTCCAACAGTTTGTTGAATAAATTTTAAAGTAATTTTTTTAAGTAGCTTAGCACCAATAAAAGCACCAATAGTTGCACTAATAATTGCCCAAATAAGCAATTTCCACTCGGCAATAACTTGTGGTTGCTGAATAACCTGCATGTAAATAAATATCCTTGAAAAATCTATCAAGGTTCCAATAACCGTTCCCGTGCCAACAAAAGCTTCCTTCGATAAATTTGCTTTGGTTAAAAATGCAGACCTCAAAGCCCCTTGATGTCCTGAAAGGCCTCCGAAAAAACCACTTAGCATGCCCCCAATGATGAGTTTATTGTTGTTGAAAGTAATTTTTTTTAGTGTAGGCAGTAAATCCATTAATGCAAAAGCAATAAGCAATGGTCCTAAAATAAGTTTAAGCAAGCTGATATGATAACTCTGGTTACCAATGGAGTAGTCATACAAATGAGGCAACTTGCTTAAATGTATCAACAGCAATGCACCGGCAAACGAACACAAAATGGCCGGAACGCCAAAAAGCAATAACACCTGCTTATTTACGTATTTACCTACCAGCCCAACCTTAAACAAGCCATTAAAAAAATGAACCACTCCCGTAAGAGCAATGGCTACTTCAACAGGGAAAAACAGCATAAATACAGGAGTTAGCAATGTGCCGAGTCCAAACCCACTAAAAAAAGTAAGTAATGAGGCAAGTAAAGCAACTAAACAAATAACTACAGTGGATAACATGCTACAACCGGCCGACTGTTTATGAAAAAGGCTTTATGCCGTTTGATACCAAACATAAATTACTAATTTTATACAACAACCTTGCGCCCACATTCGCATCCCATTCATCTTTTCCAGGGGCAACTTCATTAATGTCAAAACCAATGATTTGTTTTTTGGCAGCTATAATTTGTTTAACCAAATAAACCACCTGCTCAAAATCAAAACCACCCGGAACAGGTGTGCCTGTATTGGGGCATAACTTTGGATCAAGTCCGTCAATATCAATACTTAAGTAAACCTTTTCAGGAAGCGCCTCCACAATGTTTGCACATATTTTCTGCCACGATTTTCCTTCATATTGCAAATGCTTAATATCCGCATCAAAAAATGTAGTTATTTTCTCATTCGTATCAATAAGTATTTTCTCATCCTCACAATAATCTCTTATACCAACCTGCACCAAGCCTGATACCTGATTTATTTTTAATGCATTAAACATGATAGATGCATGCGAAAATTCGAAGCCTTCATAAGCATCCCTCAAATCAGCATGCGCATCAATTTGCAAAATCCCAAACGAATCATGCGTTTCACTTAATGCCTGCATAAGTCCAAGAGGCGTGCTATGGTCACCTCCCAGCAGTGCAGCTATTTTACCTTGCTGAATTAGCTGTAAGGCCTGTTTCTTTACCCATTTGTTTAAATCCGCACAAGCACGGTTAATTTCTTGCTTAATTTCCCGCATTTCAGGATTTTTTTCTGGCGTTTTCCCCTCGGCATATAAATCAATGTACCGGGTGGCCTTTTTGCGAAGCTTACGGCTTGTTGACTTTACTTTTTTGTTAATAGGCTGCATGGCAAGTCCTAGTTTCCAAGCATCATTAACATTTGGATCAAATAAATCAACCTGATATGAAGCCTCGTAAACAGCCTCAGGGCCTTGCGCTGTTCCCCCGTTGTATGATACAGTAACCTCCCAGGGAACCGGGATAATTACAAGTGATGCTTCTTCAGGAGTAAAAGGTAAACCAAAAATATTGTTATCGGCATTACCAATATCATTGGGGTTAAATGTGGCTATTTTAGTTTGCTTGCTCATTTGGTTTAAATGTGATGTTATTTGAATCGTAAAAAAGTATTAATCTGGGTAATTAAGTTAAACAGGTAATTTTTTTTCAGACTGAGCCTGCAAAATTTCACGCAGTTTAGCCGCGTTCAAAGGCTTAGAATAAAATTTAGTAATTAACGGACGCCTTTTGGTGTTAATAAAATCTTCATCAATTAAGGAAGAAGTAAGTAAGTAATATGGAATTTGTTGAACCGATTGGTATTCTTTAGTGGCAATAACATCAATAAAAGCCCATCCATCCATAATAGGCATGCTTCCATCAACCAATACAAAATCAAATAGAGGTTGTTTATTTTGTAACACCTCATCAATAGCTTCTAAGGCTTCCGATCCGCTTCTGGCAATAACCACTTCAGCATCGGGCAACTCTCCTAAAATTACACGCTTATTTAAAAAGTTAGTTACTTCATCATCTTCAATAACAAGTATTTTCATGCAGTTGATTTACTCCTTTATGTTTAAAGTATTTATTTTTTCGAAAGTATTGATTTCATTAAGCCTAAGTATGGTGGCGGTGCCATCTTCACTCCGGTTGAACATGCTGATAAACTTGGCATTTTCAATAATTTGAGAGGCCTTATAAGAATGTCGGGTATGCACATGTTGCGAATACGTATCGTCAAAAGCCTTAAAAAAGAACATAAACTCAGCATCACCATCAATAACATCTTTTAAGGTTACCTCATGCAATGGGCTTTGTTCATCAATAGGGTGTACAATGGTCCAACTTAGTGCAAGCGAATTAATCCGGCTTCGTTCTAAATTAAGATTATAAAACTTACGCATAACTTGATTGCCTTCTTGAACATTCATACTAAGCAATAACTCTACCTCACACTCAATAAGTTGATTTTTGCGAGCATTGGCTAATCTAAACATCAAACCCGTTTTATTTTGATAGGGAGCTATTACCATGTTATGACTATAAATAAGTTTAGCCATGGGTCTGCTAAATCTACTGTATAATAGTCCTGTCATTAAGGCAAAACTCATTAACCCAACCAAACATTCAAATGAACTAATCAAGTTTGCATATAAGCCTACAGGATTTTGTCTGCCGTAACCAACAGTAGTCAATGTTTGCGCACTAAAGAAAAAGGCATCAGAAAATTGCTCCGCTGTGGTTTTACCCATATCTCCCTCAATTTGTTCCATACCAACCATTAAGTATAACGAAGCAAAAAAGCAGTTTAAAACAATGAATGCCGCAAAAACCAATAGGTTAAATTTCCAAGTTGGCAAGGTTATTAGCTCATGAAAAACATTTAACCGCTGTAAAAACGGAAGCCCGCTGTGCTTAACATTGTAGCTTCCGTCTGCATTAATTAGCTTCGAACCTTGATTGTTACTCTGACTCCCAAAGCCCGTATCATTATCTGTTTTATAACGCAGAGAAAATCGTTTAATCATGCACCTTTGTTTAGTTAGCCAAAATATGGTTTTGTTTTGAAGTTTACAAAATGTAAAATTGAAAGGTATGAATACTGAATACTTTGCGCACGAATCAGCCTTTATTGATGAAGGTTGTAAAATTGGAAAAGGAACTAAAATCTGGCATTTTTCCCACATTATGGCAAATACCATAATAGGAGAGAACTGCAATATTGGACAAAATGTGGTAATAAGCCCGGAAGTAGTATTGGGTAATAATGTTAAAATTCAAAATAACGTATCCGTTTATACAGGTGTAACTTGTGATGATGATGTGTTTTTGGGCCCATCTTGTGTATTTACCAATGTAACAAATCCCAGAAGTGGGGTAAATCGTAGGGGGCAATACGATAAAACCCACGTTGGAAAAGGTGCTTCAATTGGAGCAAATGCAACCATTGTATGCGGACACAATATTGGTGCTTATGCTTTTATAGGAGCGGGTGCTGTAGTTACTAAACACGTTCCTGCATACGCATTATTGGTAGGTAACCCTGCAAAGCAAATTGGTTGGATGAGTGAGTACGGACAAAGGTTATCTTTTGATGAAAACCAGCGCGCGATATGCGCTGAAAGTGGTCAGGAGTATGAACTTAATGGACAAGCCTGTATTCGTATTAAATAGCCAACAAGATAAAATAAATGCGGAGAATAAATCTGCTAATCTCCGCAAAAAATGCGGAGAATAAATCTACTAATCTCCGCAAATCAGATATATATCTAATTAGTAGTATTTAATATTAATTTCTGTAAATTAATAAATTACGTATTTATTAATAAATAATCTCCGCAAAAAATGCGGAAAATAATATTACACATTCAATAAATTGTTATATTTGTTCATGCAACGGGCAATATATATACATCAACAAAAAAAATGGCCAAAGTTTACTTGGGATATAGCAGAAGTAATGCCTGCTTTATTACAAAGTAAGCTATTGCAAGGAAAGTTATTAGGTAAAATGGAGTCACTGGGGTTTAATCTTCAGGCACAAGCTACGTTGCAAAATGTAACTTTTGATGTATTAAAGTCAAGTGAAATAGAAGGTGAAATATTGCCTGCTGAACAAGTAAGGTCATCCATAGCAAAGAAGTTAGGCATGCATGTGGCGGCCACACCGATAACTGACAGGCGTGTTGATGGCGTTGTAGAGATGATGTTAGATGCTACTCAAAATTATGATAAGCCCCTTACCAAAAAGCGGTTAGGGGAATGGCATATGGCGTTATTCCCAAATGGGAATAACGGATTACAATTTATAACCATAGGTAATTATAGAAAAGCTGCAGGCGGGCCAATGCAAGTAGTATCAGGAGCTATGGGTAAGGAAAAAGTACACTTCGAAGCTCCGGATGCAGAACGTTTATCAGATGAGATGAAGCAGTTTTTAAAGTGGTTTAATGCAAATCAGTCAATGGATACATTGCTGAAAGCCGCAATCGCGCACTTATGGTTTTTAACCATACACCCATTTGATGACGGCAATGGCCGAATGGCAAGGGCATTAACCGATTTATTATTAGCCAGAGCCGATGAAAGCAAACAACGTTTTTACAGCCTCTCCACCCAAATACAATTGCATAAAAAACAATATTATCAAATATTGGAAAACACACAAAAAGGGAATTTACATATAACCAAGTGGGTGTTGTGGTTTTTAAGTTGCTTTAATAAAGCCATAACAGAAGCTGATGTATATCTCAATCAAGTGATGTTTAAAGCGAAATTTTGGAGGCATTTTGCTGAAACATCGTTTAATTCAAGGCAGGTAAAAATGTTAAACAAACTACTTGATGGTTTTGATGGTAATCTTACCACCACCAAATGGGCAAAAATATGTAAATGTAGTCAGGATACAGCCTATAGGGATATACAAGAACTAATGGTACTTCGGGTTTTGGTAAAAAATAGTACCGGAGGCAGAAGCACTTCTTATGAATTGATCAAAAAGCTGTAGCTATTCCAACTCTTTTTGTAACATAAACATCTCATCACGCAAACGTGCAGCCTCCATAAAGTCCATATCTTTTGC
>RDYC01000007.1 GCA_004293295.1 Bacteroidota bacterium | reverse complement strand
GTTTTCAAATCCACTGCTATCACCTGCATTGCCATTAAAAGGATAATAGGCAATTAAACCGTTAGATGGTTTGGTTTGGTTTTTAAGGATGGAAATATTGTTCGTTCCGTTATTGGCGACTAACAGGTCCATTTTTCCATCGCCATTTAAGTCTGAAGCGAATAACTCAGTTGGGAATGAATTTACGCTAAAGGCAACCTGAGCTGCTAATGAAGACGAGTTGATGATACCAGTTGCGGTCGTATTCCTAAAAACAGAGATTGAATTGTTACCACGATTACCAACCGCAATGTCAATCTTATTGTCATTATCAAAGTCTGTTAGCGAAATTCCCTGACAGTTTGATGTACCTGCACCAGAAATAAAGTTTTGAGCAGTCTGAAAGGAGATCGCATTGATACCTGAAGTAGTATTTTTAACAACAGACACGTTCCCGCCCCAGTTTGCCGTTACTAAATCTTTTTTACCATCTCCATCAATATCTGCCGCTTTTATAAAATTTGGCAGTGTTCCCGTTCCCACAGTTGTAATACTTGAAAATGTCGGATTGCCTATTTGGCTGGTAGTATTTCTAAAAATGGTTATCTGATTGGCATTATACAAGGTTATTGCAACATCTTTTTTATTATCGTTATCCATATCGTAAACTACAATTGAACCTGGGGAATTTCCACAGATAATATCTTGTTTTGGAGCTAGACTAATGGTACCTGCCGAACTTGTATTTCTAAAAACAGAAAAGGTATTGGAGAAATAATTACAACCCACTAAATCAACCTTTGAGTCCCCGTCAATGTCTTGAAGATCAAAATTTGAAGGCGTTACAGTGCCTGTTATGTCTTGTCTAGCGGCAAAAGTGATCATGCCAATTGCTGAAGTGGTATTTCTGAAGATGGAAAAAGTGTTGCCAGAGTTAGATGAAGTAACCAAGTCAATCTTTCCGTCACCATCCAAATCGGCCGAGTGGACATAATTTATTGGGCTTGCAGTAGGGTAGTCAGTTTTTGCAGATAACGTGATAGCAGATGAGGCGGAGATATTTCTAAAAATAGAGATGGAAGAACTGCCAGTATTACCAACAATAATATCTTGTTTTCCATCATTATCTAAATCTGCGGTAATAATCCCCTGTGGTGTGGTTCCTGTTCCATAGTCAACTTTCGGAGCAAATGAACTCGTGTTTATTTGGGCAGAAACACTACTAAAGGATACAATTAATATAAAAATGCTGGTTAATAATTTCATTTTAAATGGGTTAATGGTTGCAATATAATTGTAATAGTGAAGGTAGTCAAGCA
>RDYC01000295.1 GCA_004293295.1 Bacteroidota bacterium | reverse complement strand
GGCTTGATTGATATTGATTAAATACATCCGTTTAAAATCAGATGTTCCTCTGGCAGCAGCATCCAGCACCAAAAAGGTACTATCATTAATTGCTGTCATATCGCCAATTTTCCAGTCTTGAGGACGTATTTGGTTTGCACCCGAGGCACCAATGGTACCATCATTTAAGTAAACCAACATTCTTTGAGCGTTTGTTGCAGGGTCAATTTCTATTATTCTATGAACCCTTGATGTAGCCCCAACTGAAGAGCTTGGGTAGTGCATTGGGCTTTGTATAGCGGCATAAATTTTTCCGTTAGGTGTCATGGCAATTCCTTCAAATCCCCTGTTGTTTCTGCGGTACTTAAAGCAGGTATCCATTTGCATGTCTACTGATTGAAGTCCCGGACGGTTAAAGTATGGGGTATATCTTTTTAGCAGCACACCTGTTGGGCTTAATTGCCAAACGGTAGCACCACCTTCTTCACACAACCAAAAGTTACCTGATCTATTTACAATCAATCCTTCAGGGTCAATACCAAAAGTGTCTTTAGGTGTGGTTTTTAAGTTAAAGTTAGCGCAATCCATCACCGTATCAGTAGAGGCTACTTCTGTTGCCGTACTTCCTAAACCGGTTGGATTAATTATACCTGAAGCACCGCTTCCATTAGGGCGTTTAATGGTGATGCTGTTTAAAATTTGTACTGAATCACCTGCCAAACGTATGCGGTGAATTTTAGGTACGTAAGATGGGAATCCATAAATTTTATCATAGGTAGGGCGACAACTGGCCGTGTTTGCGTTGGCAGCATCAACATTCACACCCCTGTCAGAGCAAGTCCAAAACTCAGTTCCGTTGGTGTTTGGAATAGCGAATAAAGAAGAAAAACCAGCTTCGCGGTAATTGATACCTTGAAAAGTACCAATGGCCGGTGATGTATTGTTTCTAAATTCCTGCAATTTGGTAACACCTTGTGTTACGGGAGTGTTAATGGTAAAAATGGCAACTGTTCCACTTACCTCGTTAGAAAGTAAAACCAAGTTTTGACCGTTTGGACTCTCTGAAGCAGGAATAAACGCAACGCCCTCAGGACCTAAATCGCCAACAGTGGCCAAATTAGCTTGGCCGGGAGTTACACTGAAATTACGGGTATTAATATATTGTACAAAATAAGGTGCGTTCGGGTTGGTAATATTATAAATCATCATTCCACCAATACGCTCTAAACCTATAAATGCATAAATACTATCACCAATTTTCCCAATGGTTACACTTTCTGGTTCAGGACCTTTGTTATCGCTTCGGTCATCTAAGGCATTAGCGTTATGTCCAGCATTAAAGTTTGTAGGAAACAAGGCAGCAGTGCGTTGTTCAAAATCGTCTTTGCTATCCCAAACCAATGCACCTGTTGTTCCATTCCAAATAGAGAATGAACGAGCTCCAAACGTAAAAATGCTATCAAACTTGCCATCATTGTTAAAATCACCCCAACGGTTGGTTACGTTTAATCTGCCTAAACCAGCACTGGCTTTAATTGCTGCAACATTTGTAGCACCACCAAACTTAACCGTATCTAACACAAAAGAAGCATTGTTAACACGCAATTCTTCAAGATTGGCTGTACCCCAATCTGCGCGGGCATCTCCTTCGTTGGCAGTTACTAAATAGGTTTGGCCTCCAACTCGGTAGCTTGAAATGCCATCAGGCTGGTACATGCCAAAAACAGGCCAATTTCCAATGCCAATTGAGGCTGGTTGGTCAGATGGATCTAAGCCATTGCCTGCTAAATTGTGGTTTTTAAAGCCTAAAGGCAATAAAGCAGTAACCGTGGCAGTATTAATATTTACAACAGCCAAGGCATTGTTTTCTTGGCAGGTAACCCAAGCAGTTGCATTGTCGTCTGAAATAGCGATATACTCAGGTTCTAAATCTTCAGCCACAGTTGAGTTGCGCAAGAAAGTTCCTCCCGATTGTATTCTACCTAAAATACGAATATCAGGACTGATGTTAGCAGGGGCATTAAAAGCAGTAAAGCCTGCAGTTTGCACATTGGCTTGGGTTAATGAAGCAGCACCACCAGAAACATTGATAATCGAAATCGAACCTTCCGGGTCAATGGTGTAACCCACATTTGGTTCACCTTCATTGGCACATAATAATTTAGTTCCGTCAGGAGTAAAAATAATATGATCGGTGTTTGCACCTGCCTTTACCTTGCTAATAAAATTACCATTGGCATCTAAAAAAACAATGCTGCTTGGATTGGTTTTACCATTTGAGTCAATTACCGCGATGGCAACAAGTCCTTTTTTATTGGTAGTTATTGAAGTAACATCAATACCATAAGGCCTAACTGAAATACTGGAGATGAGCACCGGATTAGCAGGATTGGCCAAATTCACAATCCTAAATGAAGTGTCAGGGCCATTTACCACATACATTCTTTTAGTACTTGGGTCGTAAGCCGAGATTTCAGCTACACCACCATTTGAATTGTAAGTTCCGATAGAGAACCTACTTAAAAACTGCGCATTAATCTGGGCATTTACACTTGTAAATGTGCCGGTTAACAACAGCAGTAGAAACAAGGAGAGATAAGTAATCTGTTTTTTCATAACAACGTTTGATTTTGGTGCAAATTCATCTTATCACCACAACCAAACGTTATGCAAATATTATATCATCCTTAATTATAGATGTGTAAATAGTTAATTAGTGATATTGCATTGATGTTTAATTGATATAGAATTAACTTAAAAAGGAGTTTGATGAGCTTTATGTTAAATTACCCAATAATAAGATCGGCAAAATGTAGCATTATTATTTCACACTTATGTAAACAGGTGTTATTTAAAAGGGTTAGCAAAGGCAGGGTTGGTTATAAAAGTGGAATCAGTTAATGTTTTTAAGAACAAGATAATCTGGTGTTTTTCTAAAGCATTCAACCTTGCACCGCCTTGGTGTGCAAACCCCATCTTTGTGTCAACATTAACAGATTGTTTTACACCCTCACTATAAAAATCCAACACCTGCTCTAACGAGTTAAATCTTCCATCATGCATATAAGGAGCCGTAATTGCTACATTACGCAGCGAAGGAATTTTAAATTTGCCATAATCAGCCGTGCGTTGTGTAGTGCCGCCCAAACCTTTATCCCTATAAAACAACACACCCGAAGCCGCATCCAGGCCATTGTTACTAAAACCTCCTGTTGTACCTAACGCATTGGCATCAGTGGTATGGCAATGCAAACAATCCCCCTTGGTCATATCATTTACCAGCACCAGCCCTTTGTACTCATCATCCGTTAATCGGTCTTTTCCGTCCAACACCCTGTCGTATTTTGATTGATAAGAGATTAATGTTCTCAGAAATTGACCAATCGCTTTCGCAATAAGCACACTATCAATTTTCTGTTTACCAAAAACATGGTGAAACTGTTTTTTATAAAAGGCATTTTTCTCCATACGCTTAGCAGCCAATTTCCAAGGCAAATTCATTTCAGTTGAATCCCTAACAGGGTGAAAAACCTGTTCTTCAATACTCTTGGCCCTACCATCCCAGAAAAAAGAAGGGTACCAAGCCAAGTTAAACAAAGGCATGGTATTTCGGGTGGTGAAATGTTTGTTGTTACCTTGGCTAAACGCAGATGGCGCATCAGAAAAGGCCGCAGCTTGCTTATGGCATGAAGCACAACTCATGTGATGGTTCAAACTCAATGTGCTGTCATAAAACAAATACCGTCCAAGTTCAGCACCTTCTCTAGTTACCACATTATCACCAGAGCGAGGCATAACCGGAAAAAAGGGAAGTTCAGGAAAAGGGTAGGAGTGAAGCGGTTCTTTAAACGCAACACCAATAAATAAAAGTAAACAGAACACCAACCATTTGATGCGCTTCATGATGCTGTTAATTACGCTGTATAATAAACCGGTAGTTTTTTGATTGAAGGTTGGTTTTTATTTTAAGGTAATACATACCTGCTTTATACTTACGTACATCAATAAAAAACTTGGTAGGAACATCTGCCCACTCTTCCAATTGTTGGCCAACAGCATCGCACAATTGCAGTTGTTCTATCGCATCGGAGGCAGGTGTTTTTTCAGCTTCAAGGTAAAGAAAGTCATTGGTAGGGTTTGGATAAATCTTAAAGTAGCTTGCAAATTTTTCTTGATTCACTACGGTATGAATCACCGTTGCATGGTCTTGAAAATTATCTATCATCCAACCCTCTTTGTCATTATGGATTGAATCGGAAAGCAAGGTAAAACGAACAAGTAACGGCTCACCAAACATGGAAGCAGTTGGCTGGAAACACAACCAAATATCACGCCATGAGGTGTCGGTGCCGCTAAAGGCATATTCCCCACCTGCAAGGGTATCGAAGTTAGCAGAATCAAAGCCATAAAATTTATATACATTGGGATTATTAAAGGCGTTTTGCCATGTAATGCCACTATCTCTGGAGAATTCTACCATACCCCCATCAGTTCCGGCATCAAAGTCTATTTTTTGTTTCCATTGTATTGCCCGTATTGCTCCGCTTGAGCCAAAAGGGGAAAAAAAGCGAGCAATAAATCGGGAAGTATCGTTAGGCGGATAAAAGCCAACAGTATCGGTAATAATGGCATTGGGTTGTGTAGCAGCGGTGTTAAAATAACCTTTTTGCGGTTTGCCAATTTGCCAGGTATTCTTTTTCGTAGTATCTATTTGTATAATGATTCTTGGGTATTGGTCGCTGTCTCCATCGAAGTACTCAAAACCATCCTGCGCATAAACCCCAAAGCAAGAGCAGCATAATATCAAACATAAAAGTGTTAAAGGTTTCATGGGTAATTTTTAAGGGAATGTAGTAATTTTTCAATTAAAATAGAAAGCTTAAAGTAAAATAAGTATAAAGATATCATAAGTCAAAGGGCTAATTTTACCCTCTTGCATTAAAGTCGGTTTCAAAATAAATGCGAGAAGAGCTTAAATCAGGTGAGGGCTATCTTACTAAGGCATTGGATTATTGATTAGGAGCGTTGTCTTAGCAATTTGAAGCAATTAATAGAGATAAGGAATGCTTTATTCTTGTGAGGGTGGGTCTCCTTGGCATGATTACAGTAAGATGTTTAGGATGAAGGGGGGGATGGTAAAAAAATGTATCTAGATGGTTTCCTAAAACAAAATCATACTACTTGATGTTATTGATAATTTAAAGAAAAAGCATGCGAATGAAGATTTGTTAGCGATGAATAAGAATAGATTTGAAATACAACCATTATTAAACTTTAATTTACATTTTTATGATAAAAAGGCACTACCTACTTTCAATCATTTTAATTTTATCCATTCATTTTTTTGTTAAAGGGCAATTTGTTAGTAGTATAAATATTAACAATGTTAATGCGGATGTTTACAATAGAGGCTCAATATTTGACGAAGGAAATTACATTGTTCCTAAGGGGTTTGGACAAAACAAGAGCACGATATATGGAGCAGGACAATGGATTGGAGGCTTAAGTAATGAACAACTATACTTAGCGGCAGAAACTTACCGGCAACAAGGTAATGATTTTCAACCGGGGCCGGTTATGGCAAATTACACAACAGCGTCTTTAGCCTATTGGAATCGTATATGGAAAATCACACAAAAAAATATTGATAATTTTAAAAAGAGTATAAGCAATGGAGAGTCGGTTCTGCAATATGAAGATATTTTAGAATGGCCTGCTAAGGGAAATGTAAAATTCGGAGATAGTACTAGTGCTTATGCGCCATTTGTTGACATGAATGGTAATGGAAAATACGAACCATTATTAGGCGAATATCCCCAAATAAAAGGAGATATGGCTTTATATACGATTATTAATGATGATATGATTCACTCAGAATCTGGTGGCACTAAACTTCAAGTAGAAATTCATCGGTTGGTATATGGTTTTGCAGCAGACAATGATGCCGTTTACAACTCTGTATTTGTGGATATAAAAATCATCAATAAATCATCTAGAAACTACGACTCTTTGTTATTCGCTTCATGGGTTGATTTTGACCTAGGTAATTATCAGGATGATTTTATAGGAACAGATACAGCACGCAATATGATTTATGCTTATAATGGTTCTTTGGCTGATAATGGACCTAAAGGATATGGTTCTACGCCTCCAGCCCAAGCATGTGTAATGTTGAATAGTAAGTTATGGTCAAGCATGTATTACAATAACACATCTGATGCAATAACGGGTAACCCAATTACCCCCAAAGATCATTTCAATTATATGGGTGGTAGGTGGAAAAACGGATCTTCAAAAGTGGCATCAGGTATTGGAGTTGCTTCTACGGGACAGCCAACGCGTTTTTCATTTAGCGGAGATCCTTGCCTTGGGACAGGCTGGTGGGAAGGTGGTGAAAATATTACTCCAGGCGATAGACGCATAATGGCCACAATGAGTCCTCAGAAAATGCTTGTGGGCGGTGAGCTTAACTATACTATGGCATTTGTGTATAGCAGGGCTGATAACGGCAACAACATAGCCTCAGTTTGTAAACTAAAAATGGATGTCGATTCGGTAATTAATTGGTACAACATGCAGGGATTTAACTATAGCAGCATTCCTGAAACGATGAACGAAAAAATTGCATTTTTACTTTATCCAAACCCAGCTAAGCAATCATTTACAATTACCACAAGTGATAATGAAATCGCCAAAATTACCTTATTTGATATATCAGGACGCGAATTATTAAATCAAGATTTTAGAAGCGAAAGTACAATTGATATTCGTGAGATGAAGCCGGGTATTTACTTCGTACAAGTTCAAAACAAATCGGGAAAATCAATAAAAAAATTAGTAATAGAATAGGTTTAGTTTACAAAGGCAATTGGAAATGCTCAAGAGGTAATAATATTAATTAATGAAGTTCACGGCTACAACCGTAATAACTTCGCACATCAATTAAAAACCTATTAGGAATAGCAGTCCATTCTTCCAGTATTTGTCCCACACCATCGCACAATAGCATCTTCTCAATCATATCAAAATCAGGTGTTTTTTCTGCCTCCCAATAAAGAACAATTTTGTGTATGGGCCACAAGACAAAAGAAAAAAATGAAAAAGATATAATGGCAGTAGGTTTCATGAGTGATTTTTAAGTGAATATCAAAAAACATCCAAAAAGAAAAGTAAAAATAACTTTGCTCGAATGTAATTAAAACACTACAGTTCAATTATTGTCTCTTACTTGTTGGTTTAAGTGTATAGCAAGCAAAATGGTTGCTTAGGTGAGCAACCATTTTGCTGGAATCTGGAAAAAGAATTTACGTTAGCGCGTTTACAGGCTGATTAAGATGGCTTATTTTATCATTAGCCTATGCCTGTTTTTACCTTCATTGGTTTCCACCTCAACCAAATACATGCCTTGCTCAAACAACAAATCATTAAACTCCATTTTGTGCATGCCTTTGCTTAAGCTACCTGCCGACTGTTGTTTATGGATGAGTTTACCTGTTAAATCAAAAATAGCTACCTCAATGTAAGAATCAGTTTCTAACTTGGTGGCTATAGTAAAATTACCCGTTTGAGTAGGGTTGGGGTAAATAACAGATTGGTTCATGCGTTGAGCGGGAGGTGTTGGAGCAATATCACCCGTTTTGGCCAATGTGGTATTGGCACTGTATTTGGTTTTATTTTCGCAAAAAGATCTATCAATTACCGTAGGTTGTATGCGCGTGGCATTACAAACACTCGGATTATCAATTAAAAGCAAAATGTCTGAGTAAATTTCTGCATCCGGTTCCACCACAATTTCTCCGGCTGATTGAATAATTACTTCCACCCCCGGATCACTGCTGATTTTGCCGGTGGTAATTTTGTCCCAGGCAAAAATGGTTTCAGGGGCCGTAAAATGCCTATTGCCAATTACCAATTCGCTAGGTGCAGATAACATGTCATTGTTGGATAATTCTAATAAACTGTAATTTAATGTTCGTCCTTCAATTAAGTATTTGTATGTTTCAAAATGCACGATGTCATTTAATCCGCTCATATCAGGTTTGTTATAGCGGTAAGTAATATTCATTTTTAGATAAGTATCTAATATTTTAGGTTTGTTATTAGCTAGTTTCAGAATATGATCATTTAGGTATTCGATAAGGTCAAAATCGGAAGTGCCGCTGTGTGCATGAGAATCAAAATAGGATATGTTTTTTGCAGAGTGAGCAACTTCAATATTAAAAACCGGAATAAACTGCGAGATACATTCAATAGGAAGAAACTCGCTTGAAAAAACAGTGATTGTTTTTCCGGTTGAATTTTGATAGGAGTAGGTTTTAAACATATTGGGTGAAGTAAAACTCCATAAATCACTTTTATCCGCATTTTCCACTTCAATCATCCAGGCTGCCTCCAGGTTGGTGGCGTTAAAGTTAATTTGCGCACTAGGGTTCAAGGTGTACTGCAAATCATGATTTAACTTAAACACCTCTCTTGGATGAAAACCTACCGTAGATGATTCTTCCTGTATTACAGTAGTCCCACCAGATGGTTCTCCCAGATCATTTGTATTTGGTACTCTTAGCTCAGCCTGTATTTCTAATTCTACAGCGTTTGCCTTGGCCACATCCTTGGTAGGCGTTTTAAGCATGGCATATAAACCCATGGCTTGGTTGTACACCGGGTATTCAAAGCGATCAGGGTTACTGATGTCGTTTA
>RDYC01000294.1 GCA_004293295.1 Bacteroidota bacterium | reverse complement strand
TGGTAGTTTGGGTTGATTTAGGGACTGTGCGTTGTGATGTGTTCTGGATATATGTGGAATACTATTCGTCAACCACCATTCGTTGCAATGGGGAGAAATGGTGAACCAATGTATTTTGCTCAAGGCTTTCAACAACAATTTGGCATTGAAACTGTTTTTGTAGCATTTTGTTATGCTCTTATTTCCTTCAGCGTGATTGTACTAACTGTGTTAGCACCCAAAATGCCTGAAGGAAATCTCTCAGCCCTGGAGCAGAAACTTGAGATCAGGAATGAGGTGCGTAAGAAAGAAAAGCTTTTGGAAAGGAAATTATGCACCACCAAGCCATTCAATTTAAATTGGCCGATATGGCAACTCAAATTGAAGCTGCAAGATTGTTGGTAATGAAAGCTGCTTGGTTGAAAGACAACCATATGGATTATAACTTAGCGGGTTGTATGGCTAAAGTATTTGCAAGTGAAACAGCCATGTGGGTTACCACCGAGGCTGTTCAGGTACATGGTGGTTATGGGTTTGTTAAAGAATACCATGTTGAACGCCTAATGCGTGATGCCAAAATTACCCAGATTTATGAAGGTACTAGTGAAGTACAACGGATTGTTATTGGCAGAGAAATATTAAAATAGTTGAATAAAGAAGAGGATTAAGCAAAGAAGCCGACTTTTAAAGTCGGCTTCTTTGCTTAATTAGCAATGGTATTGGCACAGGTTATTAATTGGCCTGCGGGTTTAGTCTATTCTTGTTAAACCGAAGTTGTCTTTTTCTTGAGATTTTCGAGCATATCGGTGGTCATTTGAGCCAAATTAAAATCCGGTTTCCATCCCCAATGGCTTCTTGCTTCTTCATCGTTAATGCTTTGGGGCCAACTGTCAGCGATTTTTTGTCTAAAATCCGGTTTATAAGTCACGGTAAAATTAGGGATATGTTTTGCTATTTCATCTGCAACCTGTTGTGGATTAAAACTCATACCGGCTACGTTGTAACTGCTTCTTATTTTTACCTTTTCAGCAGTTGACTCCATTAATCCGATGGTTGCCTTTAGCGCATCATGCATATACATCATGGGCAATTCAGTATCTGCTGACAAAAAACACTCATAAGTACCTTGTTTCAATGCTTCATGGTAGATATGTACCGCATAGTCTGTTGTTCCTCCACCTGGAGCCGACTTGTATCCAATTAAACCCGGGTACCTGATACTTCTCACATCAACACCATGCTTTTGGTGATAATATTCGCAGTAACGCTCCCCTGCTTGTTTGCTAATTCCATAGATGGTATTTGGTTCCATAATGGTGTATTGGGGTGTCATTTTCTTAGGTGTGCTGGGCCCGAAAACGGCAATAGAACTTGGCCAATAAACCTTTTTAATAATACCTTCTTTGGCGGCATTCAATACATTAAAAAGCCCCTCCATATTGAGATCCCAGGCTAAACGCGGGTTCTGTTCAGCAGTTGCTGATAACAACGCAGCTAATAAATAAACTTGAGTGACTCCATGCTTTTTGAGAATGTCGGCAAACTTTTGTTTATTCATCACATCCAATTCCTCAAATAAACCGCTCACTTCTGTAGGTCTCTTCACATCGCTGGCAATTACATTATCTTCGCCATAAATTGTTCGCAATTCGGTTGTTAATTCCAATCCAATTTGCCCTTGTGAGCCTATTATTAAGATTTTTTCTGATTTCATCATTCTTTATATGATACTATAAGGTATTGATAAAACTATTATTGAATTAGCTATTAGTTTAACCAATGTTATGCTGTTTTTTTTCGTTTTTGAATAAAGTAACTTAACAAATAAGCAAGCACTCCTCCGCACAACAAAACACTAGATATTAATGAAATGGTTTCTCCCGTTTTTACAACTTCCGGCTCAAACTTAAACACAATTTCATGCTTACCTTGCGGAATTCTTAACCCTCTTAGCACATAATTGCAACGTAAATGTGGCACCAAAACTCCGTCAATATATGCATTCCAACCTTTGTCGTAGTAAATTTCGCTAAACACCGCCAATTGAGGGGTTGACGTTTCACTTAGGTAGGTTAGCTTATTTGGTGCGTAAGAGGTAAGCTTAATGGATGCGGCTGAATCCGGAAGTATGGTTAAGCCAATTAATTGGTCACTAAAGCGCTTATCAATGTAACAAGTTTGCACCGCATTAAATCCGGTTAAGGAGTCAAGTTCAGCATCTGGACCATCAACAAATACCGGTTTGTTTACAAACCATGCATTGCCTCTTGCGTTGGTATTCTGTTGGGGATATAGGTTATTGAGGCTATCCCCAATGATAAAATATTTAACATTTAACATATTAAATATCTCCATGTTCTGTTGAGATATCTGATACTGTATGAGTTCTTGATACCTGCGAAGTTTGGCTCCATGATACCCACCTATTGATTTATGATAGTATGAGGTTAAAGCATCTTGATCTAACCTTTGTGTGGTATTGTATACCCGATAATGGGGATCTTTATCTCGTAAAATAAATTCATCAGCGGGTGTTTTTTCAACAACTACTTCTTCTTTCTTTTTCTTTTCGAAATCAGTATCATTCAGAAATCTTTTATCTACCCCCCATAAGTCAATGATAACCAGCAATGCCAATATACCTGCTAAGTAATTTATTTTTAGTTTACCTTGCAAATAGAACCAGATAACACCAAAACCAAGCACAATAAAAAATAAACTTCTCAGCGCATCCATTTGCCTAACTGCCGCACGTGCAGAATAAATCGCATCCATTGGGTAGTTATATTGGATTAATTGCTTATCGGTACCATCGCTGTTTACTGAAATGAATTGAGGCATAATTACAAACAGTAAACAAATACCACCAGTTATGGCTAAGCTGTAATATAGGGCCTTTGTTACTTCATTTTTGTTTAACTTACCTTGAACAAGCTCATTTAAAGCCAACAAGCCCAATAATGGAAATGTTGTTTGTGCAATCACAAAAATAAATGTTACTGAACGGAACTTGCTGTATAATGGAACATAATAAAAGAAGAAATCGCTTAATAACGAGAAATTTTTACCCATAGTTAAGCAAATGGCCAACGTTGTAATCACAACTATCCACCATTTTTGAGGCCCTTTGATTAAGAATAAACCTAATACAAATAAGAAACAAATAATTGCCCCGAAATAACTTGGTCCAGCTGTGTAAGGTTGATCGCCAAAATAAGAGGGAAGCCCCTTGGCTAATTCTTTTGCTTGTTGTAACCCGGCTGCCTTAAACTCTTTAGCCATAATTGCTTGGCTACTAGCATCTCCAACCATAGCTCCTCCATAAAAATTAGGAATAAGTGCTGTTAATGGTTCGGTTACCTGATAGCTGTAATCAAATGCATAATCCTTATCTAAACCAGTTGATTTTTTGGTATCCTCACCAGCTTCTTTTTCCGCACGTTTTAATTCTGTTGGAGTACGTATCGTGAATTTAGTGTATTCGGATGTTACTAAAAGATTGGTAATGTTTGTTCCAACCGCCAATAATGCAGCTATAAGAATAAATACATAAGATTTGATTAAGTTGGCCAATAGCTTTTGCTTGATTGCTATCACAAACTCAAAAGATAACCAAACTAAAATCATCATTAACAGGTAATAGGTGATTTGTAAATGACCGGCAGCTAAATGTAAGCCCAGGCTAAATCCAACCATTACAGCCCCTGGTAAACGTTTATTGGAAAGCACTAACTTAATGCCTCCTAAAACCAATGGCATAAAGGCAATAGCTAATCCTTTGGTGGCATGCCCGGCATCCAAGTTAATTAAGTTAAATGAGCTAAATGAAAAAGCCAACGCCCCTATTATTGACAACCAAGGATTTACGCCAAAAACTATTAATGCAATGTAAAAGCATAAATACAATAAGACCATGGTATGAAGGGGGTCTCCCATTAAAACTTTACCAAGATAAAAATTGATTACTCCTAAAACGTTGTAACTATAGCTAGCTCCAATCAAATAAGTAGGCATCCCTGAAAACATACTGTTGGTCCAATAAGTTCTTTCCCCGGAGGCTTGCTCAAACAAGTGAATCTCTTGATACGCTGCCCGCCATTGCTTTACATCAAACTGTTTAAGTGCCTTACCCCCAAGTATGGGAGAGAAGTATGCTAACATTACAATAAAACAAACCAATATCGCAACGATATGCGGAGTATTGCTCTTAAAAAATGTCCGAAAGTCCATGCTTAAATGCTAATTATGGTTTCGAATATAAACTTTATAGGGATAATTAAAATTCTCTACGCTAAAAACATGACATACATCACACCAAAAGCTAATAAAAATCAGCAAAAAAGCTGATTTGTCATAATAGCGTAAAAGACAGTTAATCGTAAGACTTAGTTGAATCTACTGGTGTTTATTTGTACGTAAATAAATCGAACATAAACCAAATTATTACATGAAAAAAATACTTCTACCCCTTACCTTAATTTTTATGCATTTAATGGCAATGGCTCAGACTGCGGCAAACGATAGTGCGGTGCTTGGAAATGCATACAGAAACGATGTTTATTATAGCATGCAAAGCGGCACTGTTGCAAGCGTGGCAGGCAATAATTGGCATATTGCGTTTGCTGTGCGAAACGCAAAGCCGCCAATGGATGTGATGCGCTCAACCACTATTTTGGTAAATGAATCGAGGAATACAGAACTCTATAAATCAACTCAAACCAATTGGGCTAGTTTTGACACTACCGGTTATAAAACATGGAACAGGCCTCATAATAGTGACACCTCTTGGGATGTTGGGGCGTTTAACGCAGATTATATTTTATCTTCCAATCCATTTTTTTACGGATGGGGAACATATAGCCAACAAACGCATCACATAGAGGGTAATGGGTTAATTTACTTGGTGCGTTTAACCAAAACTGTAAATAACATCCCGATGGATTCTGCATTTAAAAAAATCAGGATTAACCGCCTATTGTTTGATACCCAATGGGTATTTACAATTGCCAATTTGGATGGTAGTGACAGCAATACGGTAACTATTAACAAAAAAGATTTTGCCGGTAAATTATTTGCCTATTACAACATGATTAGCAATACGGTTATTGATAGAGAGCCAACCAACTGGGATTTGTTGTTTACCCGCTATGCGACTTATATCACCCAGTTTGGACAAACAATATTCTCGAACACAACCGGTATTTTGCAACACCCAAATACTGAAACGGCTGAAGTGTGGGGTGTATTTGAGGATTCAGCTCAAGTGAAAAATGCCAATTACAGCCGAAAAATCAATACCATTGGTACTGACTGGAAAATTAATCCCGGACCTGGCCAACCCTTATTCGTAATGGAGGATTCGTTAACCTATTTTGTTAAACTAACCAATAACAGACAATATCGCCTAAACTTTAGATCTTTCAGTGGGTCTTCAACAGGTACAATTACTTTTTACAAAAAACAGGAAGTTGATTTTGTTGGGTTATTTGAACGCAACGTTAACATCCCAAGTATTAAGTTATTTCCAAATCCTGCCTCTCAATCGGTACAAGTTTCACTTGGCAGTACACTTTCTACAGTGCAGTTTTTCGACATAACAGGTCAATTGAAATTAGAAACTTTAGGAAGCGGCAATATGACTATTGATATTAGCAGCTTAAAGCCAGGCATTTATTTTGTGCAAACAGAAGGATTCAAAACAAGTCGTTTAGTTGTTGAATAACGTTTATTATTTTTACTTCATGCATTGTACCTTTTTAAAATATCTAAAACCAAGCACCATATTAACCATGGTGCTTGGCTTAGTTTTTATGAAGGTAGGTGCGCAACAACCTGCAGATTCGATACAGAATAAACTACTTAATGATGCAGTAGTTACCGGTCAATATGGAGAAACTAGCTTGCAACAAAGTGTTTATAAAGTTAAAATTATTGATAACAAACGCATACAACAACAAGGTGCCGTTAGTTTAAGAGATGTGCTTGCCAATGAATTAAACATCAGGGTTAATCAAGACCCTTCTTTAGGAAGCAGCGTTAACATACAAGGCGTTACCGGTCAAAGTATTAAAATTTTAATTGATGGCGTTCCTGTTATTGGAAGAGAAGGCGGTAATATTGATTTAACCCAAATTAACTTGGCCAATGTTGAAAGGATTGAAATTGTGGAAGGGCCTATGAGTGTAAATTTTGGAACTGACGCGTTGGGGGGGGTTATTAACGTGATCATGAAAAAACCCCTAAAAAAACAACTGCAAGTTTATACAGGAACATATGCCGAATCAATTGGACAATACAATATTGATGCAGGTGTTAACCTATCCAGGAGAAAATTAGGCATGCTGTTTTCTTTGGGACGAAATTTTTTCGCGGGTTATGATCCTAGGTCGAACGAAACAAGGTATAGAACTTGGAAACCGCGTGAGCAATACTTTGCAGATTTTACCATTACTTATGAAGGCAAATTGGGTAAAATCAGGTTACAAAATAATTATTTCAACGAACTTGTTACTGATAGGGACAGCGGCACAATCACACCATTTTATGCTTATGGATTAGATGGATATTATAGAACCCTGCGTATAACAAACACTTTATTTTACGACAAAAAAATCAACCGCAACCATCATGCTCAAGTTGTTGTTTCGTATAATAACTACCGCAGGCATAAATATACCATGCGTAAGGATTTGGTTTCATTAGCGGAGGAAATGACCAATGAGCCAGAACATCGTGATACCAATTCTTTTCAACTGTTTATGAGCCGGGGTACCTTAGCAAAAAACAAAATAGGCGCGAAACTTAACTACCAAGTTGGGTATGAAATTAGTCATGAGGAAGCCACCGGAAAAAGAATCGCAAATAATCACCAAGAGATTACTGACATGAGCATTTTTAGCAGCTTTGAATACAAGCCTCACGTGCGATTTACGTTAAGACCCGGTTTTAGGGCAACTTATAACAGCCGCTTCAACGCTCCTTTAATCCCTTCAATTAATATTAAGTGGGATGTGTTATCTAACTTACGTTTAAGAGCCTCTTATGGCAGAGGATTTAGGGCGCCTACACTCAAGGAGATGCACTTAAGTTTTGTAGACCCCAGCCACAATATCCATGGAAATCCTGAGCTAAATGCTGAAACCAGTGATAATATTCAAACTTTTTTAACTTATGAAGTAACCAAGCAAAAGCACTTGTTTAGAGCAGAGGGAGGTGTGTTTTATAACCACATTAATAATATGATTGATTTGGTTATGTTAGACATGAGTAGTCTTCATGCCTCCTACACTAATATTGCCTCTTTTACCAGCAAAGGTTTAAATCTTTTAACAGAATATAAAACCCCTATTTACTCCTTACAGTTTGGGTATGCCAGAACAGGCAGAAATAGTTCTTACCATGCCAATCATGTATTCTTCTATAGCAATGAGTATCGTTTTAATGCCAGTGTAACTCACCCTAAAAAACACACCTCGCTTTCGCTTTTTTATAAATATAATGGCAGGCTTCAAGCTTATCAATACAATTATATCACCAATGCCGCTCAATTATCATATATAAATCAGTTTGAGTTGTTTGATGTAACGCTATCTCAACCTTTTTTTAAGAAACAATTAATGGTAACGATGGGCGTTAAGAATATATTTGATGTGCATAATGTGCAAGCAAGTTTGGCTTCAGGTGTGCATATGAATGCTACAAACAATGCGGTTATTGCTATGGGAAGAACTTACTTTATTTCATTGAGATATACTTTTAACAAAACACGTGCTTAACAACATAAAGAACATATTACTTCCACTACTGATTATTGTGGTTATATCCTGCGAAAAGGCTGAAACACCTATTGTTTTGCCTCAAGCCG
>RDYC01000293.1 GCA_004293295.1 Bacteroidota bacterium | reverse complement strand
TTTGAGTTGAGTTCAGATTTCAGTTTTGAAGAAGTCAAAAGTAAAACAGGAATGGCATTTTTGGGCTTTCCGTTTACTTCTGTATTTTTCAAATTGGTGTATAAAATCATTTTCAACCTCTTGGTATAGTGGTGTGCCTTTAATGGGGTAGGCAACTGTTATGGTAAAAATATCAGGGTCTGAATCTTTCAGGTGCCTTACCGTTTCAAAAATATCTTCTTCGGTTTCACCAGGATAACCCACCATGATAAACGTTCCAGCTTGTATTCCCTTTGCTTGCGAACTTCTAATCATGTTCCTTACCTGCATCACATCTACCCTTCTATCCATTAAATCAATTACTTTTTGCGAGCCACTTTCGGCCCCAATCCACACCCTAAAACAACCACTGGCTTTAAGTTCATCAATTACCTCTTCATTCATTCTATCAGCACGGGTAATGCATTCGTAGGGAAATTTCAGGTTACGGCTTTCCAATTCCTCTCTAAACTCTTTTAACCATTTATGGCTTACGGTAAATACATCATCTACAAACCAAATGGTATCTACCTGATAGTTGTTTTTAATCCATTCCATCTCATCAACCACATGTTTGGCGCTGCGCCTGCGGTAACTTTGGCCATACACTGCCCTGCTGCACCATTTACAACTGTAGGGACAACCACGCATGGTATTGATGGAAATGGCACTGGTACCATGTTTGGCCTTCCAAGCATCAAAATACAATTGCAGATTAACTTTGGTGCGATTGGGCAAAGGCAATTCATCCAAATTTTTTAGTTTAACCCGTTCCTTGTTGTAAATGGTTTTTCCTTCAGCATCTAAATAGGTAATCCCTTCAATCTGATCTATGGTAACATTGGTCGCCCCATCCAAAAATTGAATCAGCTCCAACATGCTTTCCTCGCCCTCACCCAGCACAATATAATCAGCTCCGTATTCCAAAAATTTATCTACGTGGTTGCGCACCTCAGGGCCTCCAAGCACTATTTTTGTATGGACCAATTCTGGTTGCGCTTTTACAAACTGTATTGCCCGCAGCACGTTCAACTTAGTCATCAGGTTGGTGTAAAGTGCCAACACATCGGGTTTGCGCTCCAGTATAAATGCTTTTTGGGCATCAAAGGTTGAAAAGGTGGCATCAAACACTTCATTGTCATACCCACTTTTTTGCAACCATGCTGAAATGTACAAAATACCCAATGGCACATAGGGCCTCATGATTTCTTGCTCTTTAGGGTCTTCTGCAATAAAATATCCGTGTGTAAAAACTATTTTCATTTTTTTCTAAAGGCTAAAAAGGTATGATCTGCATAATCACTTAAAAAGGAAATATTTCCCAAGCAATATTCAGCAAGTTGAACAATTGGCGTTAAAAATGGAAACTTTTTTATTATTGGCTCTAAGTAAGATGGCGGTATGGCAATACCCACAGGCTTATAAGTGGTTAATTGAAATGAGCTAAAAAGCTGTGCTGTTTCATGCACTGAATAGCAATACGTAGGTTGTGTATGACCTTTACCTAATTCTACCATATCAACCGATTGCCTGCGTTTAGCCTTATCAGGCAATCCTTTTGCCCAAAAATAAAGTTGTTCCATCCAGCAATGTTTACCCAATAACACCATGATTAATTGTCCGTTTGGTTTCAATAAAGAAACAAAATCATGGTTGAGTTTTTTCAACCCTGCTTCATCCACACAATTAAGTCCGGCAAAATTTGAAAAAATCACATCAAAAGTTTTGCCTTTAAACTGGTTTGCCAAATCATCAAAACCACAAACCATAAAGTCAGGCTGTTGTTTTAATTCGGGTTGTTTTTTATTTTCCGCACAAGCAATCATGTTGGCTGAAATATCAGTTGCAATAACCTGATTGCCCTGTTTGCTCAACCAATAGGCATCTACACCGGTTCCACAGTTAATTTCTAATATTGATTTCGGCTTGTTATCCTTTAAATAAGGCATCAAATTTCTCCATACACGCTTACGCTGCATACGTCCAATTTTGCTAAAGGAGAAATCGGTATCGTAGGTTTGGGCAATGGCATTAAAATGCGCCTGCTGCATATTTTTTCATTTGTTGTTTTGCCCACATCACCTGAGGAACCCGCATCAAGGCTACTGCTCCTTGTTTGACGTTGTTTTTGGTTTTCCAAGCTTCAAGTGCCTTCCACTTTCTGAATTGGTAATGTACCAGCCTTTGGAGTTGTTTATAAAAATCAGCCGGGTAAGTGCTATTAAACATCACCAACAATTCATCTGAGTCCGTCCAATTTTGTTTTTGCTTGAGTTGAGATTTTACGTTGTCGTAGAATTTTGTTCCCGGTAATGGGTAAGATACAGATATGCCAATGTCATGCGGCATCAGCCTTTTGAGCATGCTTATGGTACTTTTGATATCAACAGCTTCTTCGCTAGGGTAACCAAACTGCAAGAAGAAACAAGGTTTAATGCCCTGTTGTTTCATCAATAAAGTTGCTGTTTCAATTTGTTCTACTTTAGTGCCTTTATCCATGGCATCCAATATTTTTTGCGAACCACTCTCCGCTCCTACCCACACTTCATCGCATCCTGCATCTGCCAAGTGTTTAATGTTGTCTTCTTCCAATAACAAATCAACACGCGATTGTATTTTAAACTTAAACTGCAGATTTTCTTGCTTAGCGAGCGTTGCAAATTGGCTAACCCAACCTGGTTTTAACCCAAAAATATCATCGGCAAACCAAATGTGGTTGATGTTTAATTTTTGTTTGAGAAGTTTAATCTCTGCAATTACATTTTCAGGGCTGCGGGAGTTGTAGCGGTTGCCATAGATTGGCTTTGCACACCAATTGCATTTAAAGGGACATCCTCTGGTGGTAACCATGTTAATGGAGAAGTAACCTTTATGGTTTAACCACATTTGCTGGTATGGCTTCATGTCCACCAAATCCCAAGCAGGAAGAGGTAATTCATCTAAATTACGGAGGTTGTTGCGTTTGGTATTGCGTTGCAATTCACCCTCCTTTAGCCAAATTAATCCATCAATGGTTTCTATGGTTCCTTCATTACGAAGTAAGAAATTACTCAACTCCAGCAAGGTTTGTTCTCCTTCACCAGCTATTACAAAATCAGCACCCTTTTGCAGGTATTGTTCTGCATGATCTGTTGAATCAGAACTTGAAATGGCCACTTTACAACCTTGTTCTTTAGCTGCCTTTATCATTTCAAAAGCTGCCTCGCGCATATTCGTGAGGCACATTTTGGTGAGGTAGTTAAACCCATCGTCATAAATCACAAACAACTTTGGCTTATGTTCTAAAATAGCGGGTGCTATTTCATTGGCATTATGGCAAAACATGGTATCAAAAAAAGCCACGTTGTAGTGATTTTTTTGCAACACGGCTGCCGCAAACAATGTGGCCAGTGGTGCATATGGTGTTCCTGCCCTAAGCTGTTTAGGATCAAAGTTTAAAAAATAAGAATGGGTTAGTAACAAATCAGCCATGTAGGATTACATTTAACTTTTTTTCAACTTGGGTAATGTTGTTTTTAAACCGATCAAGCACCACTTGCTGAAAGTGCTGGGGGTGATGCTTGGAAACATATTTCCTTGACCTCATGGCAGTATCTAGTTCCTCTTCATTAAAATTGCGAAACTTTGTTTTCCATCTTTTAATGGTAAGTTTCATTAACAGGGTATCTAGTTGCCCACCTAAATAGCCACCAAGCGCACTTTCTAACACTTTTTTAATTACAGTATCTTTCACCTCAGCACCTGTTTTGGGTTCAATGGTAACATTAGGCAGGTAAGCAAATGCCCAATTATTTTTGTTGATTAATTCATTATAAATAGCATGGCCAGACATCGGCAAGAGTGTAAGTAATTCTGTTGCTGTAAAAATATTCTTATCTGGTATATCGAGGTGTTCGGTATCAATAAAATAGTTTACACAAAAGTATTTGTGGTTGTTTAATAGAAACACTTTTTTAAAGGCAATTAACAAGGTTCGTGTAATCCATAAGCGCTCTGGTTCGGTGATGATAAAATAATCAATATCTCCTTGCTCATCTACGCAGCCTTTGGATAATGAGCCTGATATGCAAACGCTTCTTACAAACGGGAAACGGTGTATTAACCTTGAGTATTTGTGGGCCTTGAGCATCAGTGCGCTGGCATTTTGTGCGCCATTTTCTCTCCTTTTTTCTAACTGCTCATTGCTGATTAAAGAAAAATAAGGTCCGTGTTGAAAAACAATTTGTTGGCCCAATAATTTTTCAACCTCACTGATAAACACGCTTCTTTTTTCAGTTGGAACCTTACTATACTTAATTATTTCATCAACGGTTAGGGGATATTTAAACAGGTCAAAGTAAGCCAAGGCCAAAATAATTTTTGACCCAACTTCCGTTAACTGTTCTTGTTGTATAGTACCAATACCCATGTTACTTGCTCACAATTTGATAAATAAAATTTAACTCACCCATTATACGCTTTTTTTCGAGCAAATTAAACGAGTAGTCCTTTTTCGCTGCAATTTCTGCAATTTGCTTCACATTACAATCCTCTGACAGGGACATATAAATGACGGTGTTTCGTTGCACATAAGCCCCTAATTGTTCAAATAATTTGTAAAAGTACTCATAATCAGCACCACAAAACCATGCTTGTTCTTCTTGGCTGGTTGGGTTTTTGGGATAATACGGTGGATTAATGATGATGTAATCAAACAACTGGCTGGGTATTTGGGCAAATAAATCGGAATGGATGATGGTAATGTTTGTGTTTAGCTTGCTGTTATTCAGGTGCAGCCCTTCAATGGCAATGGTATTGATATCAGTTGCCGTTACCTGCGCACCTTTGCCGGCCATGTAAAAAGAAATCAGGCCGCTACCTGCGCCTAATTCAAGTGCTGTTTTGCTATTTAATTCGCGCTTGCCAATAACCTCAATTAAAAATTTGGTACTAAAAAAGAAACCCGGATGAAAAACGCCCTTTTTTACAACAAGCGTGAGGTGTTTGTAGGTAAACGTCCTATCTTGTTTAAGATACCATGAAACAATTGGCCTAAAAACATTGGTTGTTAACCTCCGAAACAATTTCCACATACTAAAACCCTTGTATTTCCGGCTGTCTGTAACTCCATATTTTTTGTAATGCTTTTATCTCGTATGGGTAATGAAACAGGTTGCTTTTGTACCTTAAACCAGACCAAGCTTTAATCAATTTCCGCTGGTAAGGCTTTAAACGAATATCTGAAACGGTAGGATAATACCCGTTTAAAACGGTTTCAAAATTCTTAATTTTATCAATCATTTGAGGTGTTAACCACGGTGTTAATGGATTCTTACGCAAATCAAAATTTTCCCATTCATTACTTAGCCAATCTTCCAATTTTTGCGGAAACCTAAATCCACTGGCCAACACCTTCTCATACATATCAGAGCCTTCAGTTGGTACAGGGCTGTACACGTATATGATAATTTCTGTGTCTGGGTTTACTTCTTTAATTTTTTTAATAAAAGCAATATCAAAATCAATTTGTTTCATGACTTCTTCCGGGGTATCTGCCGGTGTTCCTAACACAAAGGAGTACTCGGGGATGATGTCAAACTTTTTCATTCGGGCTGCAAATTCTATGATTTGTTTTCCGGTTTGTGTTCCGCCTTTATCCATTTTTTTAAGTACTTCATCATTTCCTGTTTCGGCACCAAAAAATATCATTTTACAACCCGCTTCACGCATCAGGGCCAAGGTTTCGTCTTTGTATTTGTTAATGGTATCAATGCGCCCTTCTCCCCACCAAACAATATTGTCGTTTTTAATGAGGTTAGAAAATTCAATAACTCTTTTTTCTGATACGTAAAAGTTGTTATCGTGAAATTCAACTGAATCTATACCCCATTTATTTTTAACATATAAAATATCTTTATAAATATTGGCTGCAGACATGCCCTTCCATTTGGCATTGTAAATGGGTACTACCGCACAAAATGAGCAGGTAAACGGACAACCAAAACTGCTATGGTAGCCGAAAGTGCGTTTGCCCAAGTAGGTTTTTACCAAATACTTCTCTACGCTGTACATGGTATCAAATTTCGCATAGGGCATTGGCTTTAAATCATCGTAGTTTACCAGTTCGGCCTTTTGTGTTTTTACAATTTCATTGTCTTTTACATAAATGAGATTTTTAATATCGTAATAAGGCAAATTGTTATCCAAAGCATGGAGCAATTCAGGAAAGGCATAATCACCAGGGCCATTGATTACAAAATCTACAAAACCAGACTCCAGCACCGCTTTATATTGATTGGAAGCAAAGTAACCACCCCACACAATGGTGATGTGCGGAAACTTTTGCTTAATTATTTTAGAGAATGGTATAGCTTGTTTTAACTGAGGCCCGGGCATTACTGATAAGCCAACGTATTTTGTGTGAGGGGTAATACTCGCCAAAATTTTCTCTAATGGCTCTTTTTCGCGATTGCCATCTATTATTAACCACTCGTAATCACCATCAATTGAAGCTGCTACTTGAATTACAGAATTTGGAATCCTGTATTTTACATCAGCACTTTTGGGATTAAAAATGATTACTTCGTTTTTAGTATTATTAGTCAAACCTTATATAAATTATACTTTTTACAAAACACTACGACATTTGAGGAGTTGGCATGAACCACTCTTTTAACTTACGTTCAAAAGGTAGTGCATACATTTTTTTATCAAGACGCCACTTAGCAATATGCTTTATCACTGGCAAGCTTTTTTGGGTATACGCCAATCGTTGATAAAACTTAAAGTTCTCAATTTCAATAATTTTATCTTCACTTATCCAATCACTTGCTTTGGTTCCAACGTAATCAAAATCGCTCCATTCCTCTAAAGAGGTTGCGAAATTAAACCCCTTAGCCAATAACTCATCTGCAATTTTATTTCCCGGATATGGTTTATAATAGAATATCCCCATATGAAACTTGCTGCTCATTTCCCTTAGTTGTTTAACCATAGCCAAGGTTGCATCAATGCTTTCTTCCGGCTCATCAGGAAAACCAATAATAATGCTAAAATTGATGCTTATGTCATACTTGATGCATTGTTTAGCTGAGTCAAATACTTGTTCCAGCTTAATGTCTTTTTGCATCCAATCAAGCATTTTTTGTGTGCCTGCTTCCATTCCAATCATCACTTTCTCTAACCCAGATTTTTTGCAGATTTCCCAAACCTCTTCATCCAGCCGTACTCCTTGGTCGGCCCTCATGGTTCCAAACCACGAAATAGGCAACTTTCTTTTAATAAACTCTTCTGCTATTGCTTTTACCCTTTTGCTGTTGGTAAAAAAGGTTTCATCCTGAAAGTGGACATGCTCAAATCGGTATTTTTTCCATAGGGCTTCAATTTCATCGCCCAAACGTTCAGCACTGAAACCATACCAGCCTCTTTTATACATAAAGGGATCAGCACAAAACGAACACCTAAAACGACAACCCTGTGAGGAAATGTAATCTATTTGTTTTCTGCCGCTTAGTTTCATGTAGGCGGGCACATCAATTAAATCATAATTAAAAGCAGGAAACGCATTGATGTCAACCATAGCCCTTTCTGGATTGGTAACGACTTGGTTTTCCTTATTTTTGTAACTGATTCCTTGCAACCCTTCTAAAGACGTTTGTGTTTCAAAACGCTCCAACAACTCTTTAAAGGTAATTTCTCCCTGACCTTTTACTACTACATCTATGGCAGGTTCGTTGAGGGTTTGTTCAGGAAACAATGATGGATGCCAACCTCCCCATACCACCGGAATATGCGGAAACAATGCTTTTACTTCCCGTGAAACTTTTTGTGCATCTTTTATGGGTGCCCCAGTTAAAACGGTGGTTGCAAAACATACACCGTTATTGGATAATGCTTGTTTTATCTTTTGGAGT
>RDYC01000292.1 GCA_004293295.1 Bacteroidota bacterium | reverse complement strand
ACTGAACAAAAAATTGCCAATACTGATTCTATTATTCAATATTTCAAAAAAACATCAGTAACACCTCATCAGATTAATCCGCTTTTGGAGAAATTGGGTACCGCAGCTATAGCACAGAACTACAAGCTTGACCAAATTCTCAGTAGGCCTCAGGTTGAACTAAAAGACATTAGCAGTGATGTTGAAGACGTGCGGACCTTTCTTGAAGGATATGACGAGGACGCATTGCTTCAAGCAGAAGTGCTGATAAAATACCAAGGTTACTTAGAGAAGGAAAAGCAAGTTGTTGAAAAAATGAACCGTCTTGAGGACGTGCGTATTTACGATAGTTTTGATTTTAGTGCAATACACTCTATTTCGATGGAAGCTAGGGAGAAGTTGATTAAGCAACGGCCAAAAACGCTTGGGCAAGCATCACGCATTAGCGGGATTTCTCCCGCTGACGTTAGTGTGCTTATGGTTCACCTTGGCAGATAATTGATAACGTCTTGCCTTCTTCTTAAAAAATTACCAACATAATTTACTTTATTTGCCGCAATGGAAAACCTCAACAAATGCCTTGTTTGTGGCCATACAAATTTTACGAAAGAAATCACCTGTACTGATTTTGTAGCAACAGGGCATAATTTTGATTTGTGTCGTTGCGATAATTGCTCTTTTCTGTTTACCAATCCAAGACCAGATGCTAATCATATTGGTCCGTATTATCAAAGTGACCGTTACATATCTCATGCCGGTGATAAAAAGGGGTTTAGTTTTATATATAGAATTTATGATGTTGTAAGAAACTATAGCATTAAACAGAAAATTAAACATATAAAAACTTACCATGATGGCGGAAAATTTATGGACCTTGGTTGTGGGCTTGGTTATTTTTTAGATGGGGTTGTAAAAGATGGGGCATTTGATGCCATTGGCGTTGATATTAGTGAGGATGCGGTTAATTATGTAAAAAAAACATTTGGTTATAACGTAAAGTTAGAAAGTGAGTTGGACAGTATGCAACCCAAAAGCTTTGATGTAATTACCCAATGGCATGTTTTGGAGCATGTTCATTTAATTAATGAACGAATGCAGCAACTTAAGTTACTTCTTAAAAACACTGGCACGCTTTTTATTGCTGTACCCAATAGCGAAAGCTGGGATGCTAAATTCTATGGTCCGTTTTGGGACGGATATGATGTACCCAGACACCTGTACCATTTTAATCAGGCTAGCTTTGCGTTACTTATGCAAAAACATGGCTTTAAAATTGTAGAAACCCGAAGTATGCCTTTTGATGCGCCTTATATTAGTATGAGAAGTGAAGTACACAAGAAAAATAATTTTGTTTTTATTCGTGGGGCTATATCTGGTTTAATATCCACAATTAAAGCTAAAAAAGCAATGAACCATAGTAGCTTATTATACGTTGTTAAACATGCTGACTAAACCCTTGTTAAACAGATTTATCTTATTTAGCCTTCTAATTATTGTAGGTTCGTGCGCACAAATTGTTAACCCTACAGGAGGAGCCAAAGATGATAAACCTCCTGTTGTAACAGAAACTAAACCTGATAATCAATCAACCTTATTTAACAAGAATAAAATCATTATCCGTTTTGACGAATTTATTCAACTAAATAATCCTGATGATCAAATAATCATATCTCCTCCACTTGGTGTAAAACCCACCTTTGTGAACAAGGGAAAAACGCTTGAGATATCAATAAAAGACAGTATCCAAAGCAATACCACCTATACCATAAACTTTGGCAATTCCATAGGCGATAACAAAGAGAATAACCTCTTATCAGGTTTCTCTTACGTTTTTTCAACCGGATTAACCATTGACTCAAATAAGGTACAAGGTATTTTACAACAAGCATTTAATAATAAACCAGAAAAAGATTTTACCATAGGTTTATATGCTGCCTCTGGATTTATTGACAGTTTTATATACCACAAAAAACCATTATACCTGACTAAAACAGACGACCTTGGACACTTTAGTATCTACAATCTTCCTCCAGACTCTTTTAAACTTATCGCTTTTAAAGATGATAATAAAAACCTTAAATATGATAAGAATGAGGAATTTGCTTACTATTCTAAATCAATTCGGTCAACAGATACCGTAAAATACCTATTAAGGTCGTACAAGCCTGATCCTTATAAACCAGGAAAAATTATTGATACCTTTAGTATTGAAAATAACAAAGTTGTGATTGTTGCTTACAAACCTTATAACTTTCTTTTAAAAGAACTGCAACAAAAAGCGTTGTATGTTAATCATATCAAGCAAACCACTGGTATTGATACATTTTATGCTTATACAACTGATTATGCGAAAGATAGTTTAATTCGATTAAGCCTATCTATTAATGACACTACCCATGCATTGTCTGTTAAAAACCGTTCATTATTGAAATCGGCTAAATTTTCTTTCTCCTCTTCCAAACAACTTGATTTAGGTGATTCGATAAGGATAACATTTAATGCACCTCTTTTAAGGTATGATACCTCACGCATATTAATATTGAAAGATTCGCTGAAGATAAAATATAAAATTAGCCAACACTCGCCTTTTGAGATGACTATTTTTAGCGACTGGGAAGAAAAAAGTTCTTACCAATTCAAATTACTTGACAGTGCTTTTACCTCTGTTTATGATGATTTCAGCACAAAAAATAACCAGTTATATTCTACAAAAACATTTAAAGATTACGCTTCTTTGGTATTGCATGTAAAACTAAAACATCCTAATAAACATCAATATATCCTTCAGCTTACTGATGTTGAGGAGAAAAATATCAGCTATCAATACATCGTAAAAAAGGAACAAGACATTACTATACAGTATGTTACACCGCGTGTTTACCAAGTAAAAATTATTTATGATGCTAATAATAACGGGATTTGGGACAATGGTGATTATGCTCGCCAAATTCAACCGGAAAAGGTGACCTATCACACTGATACAATTTCATTAAAAGCATATTGGGATCTGGAACAGAGTGTGTTAATTGACTAATCAACATGTAATGTGCATTGCGACAATTTAGCCTGTATTTTACGTGGAAAATTATTTATTTCAGATTAACAGACTAATAAGTGCGACATTATCTACATACTAAGCTAATGTTATTCCCATTTTCGCTGATTTAATTTTATCCATTATACCTGTGTTTTTAAGATACTAACAATGTTTATAAAATACATATGTAAACATTAAATCAGTAAGTTAACATGTTAATTCAATGTTAACTTTATACTAATAACTACAAAATCAACAATTAAATAATAAGTTATACCAACAATTAACACCTACACTATTACTACAACTTTTATTTAAAAATTATATGGGATTAATAGGGTGTGAATGTGATTTAACATGAATTGATTAGTTTTGAAAAGGAGTTATGATAGAAAAGTTAAAATCGCTAAAAGAAAAAATTGATGGCATTGAATTAACCAGTGCAGAATTGACTGAGGAATTCAGGATAAAATACCTAAGCCGTAAAGGCTTGTTAAACGACTTGTTTGAGGAATTTAAAGTGATTGCTAACGACCAAAAAAAGGAAGTTGGAAAAACAATGAACGTGGTAAAACAAGCCATACAACAAAAGTGGGAGGAGGCCTCCCAAAAATTTAACAAACAAGACGAAAAGCCAACACAGCAGGTGGATTTAACCCTGCCTGGTGAACCTGCGAAACTAGGGTCCAGGCATCCGTTGTTGTTGGTTGAAAAACAAATTGTGGATGTATTTAGTCGCTTGGGATTCAGTTTATCTTACGGGCCTGAAATTGAGGATGATTGGCATAATTTTTCAGGCTTAAATTTTCCAGAAAACCATCCTGCCAGAGATATGCAGGATACTTTTTTTATAGATAAAGAAATGGCATTGCGCACGCATACTTCCTCGGTGCAAGTGCGTTTAATGGAAAATCAACAACCACCATTGCGGGCTATTATGCCTGGTAGGGTATATAGAAATGAGGCTATTTCTGCCAGGGCGCATTGTTTTTTCCATCAGGTTGAAGGTATTTACATTAATAAAGATGTATCGTTTGCTGATCTAAAGCAGACATTGTATCATTTTGTTACTGAGTTTTTCGGTAAAGATTTCAATATCAGGTTTAGACCAAGTTATTTTCCTTTTACCGAGCCTAGTGCTGAAATGGATATTTCCTGTACCATTTGCAAAGGAAAGGGCTGTAACGTATGTAAACATAGTGGTTGGGTTGAAATATTAGGGTGTGGAATGATTGATCCAAATGTGTTGGATGCAAATGGTATTGATGCTAGAGAATACTCCGGATTTGCTTTTGGAATGGGTATTGAACGCATTACCATGTTAAAGTATAACGTTAAAGATTTACGGCTATTCTCCACCAACGATTTGCGCTTTCTGCAACAATTTGAGGGAGAATAAAAATAAAAAGCCGCAGCTGTAAAGGTGCGGCTTTTTGATAAGTGTAATAATAAGTTTAATTATTTTCTTTGCTTTGGGCATCTACTACGGCAATCATTACCATGTTCACAATTTCGCGAACACTGCTGCCTAATTGTAAGATGTGGGCAGATTTTTTAAGTCCCAATAGCACTGGTCCAATAGCTTCTGAAGACCCTAATTCCTGTAACATTTTGTATGCAATATTTCCTGATGTTAAGCTAGGAAAAACAAATGTGTTTACCGGGTTATCGCATAATTCGCTAAACGGAAAATTTTCTTTTAACATGCTTTGATTAAGGGCAATATTGGCTTGTATATCTCCGTCAACAATCATGTAAGGGTATTTTTCTTTCAAAATTTTTCGAGCTTGTTGCATCCGGGTTGGTGTATTGCCTTCGGCTGAACCAAAGTTGGAGTAGGAGAGTAGGGCAATGCTGGGGTTAATATTAAACTTTTTAACTGCATCATGAGTTAACTTGGTAATATCAACAATATCAGTTACTGAAGGATCTTTATTTACGGTTGTATCAGCAAAAAACAAAGTACCCTTATTACTCAACATGATGTACATGCCTGCTACTTTATTGGTACCTTCTTCTTTTCCTAAAATTTGTAGGGCCGGTCTTATTGTACTGGGGTAGTTTTTGGTTAAACCGGAAATCATGGCATCAGCTTCCCCCATTTCAACCATCATTGGTGCAAAATGATTTCGGTCGTTCATAAGTTTATTGGCCTCATGCAGGGTAATTCCCTTGCGTTGTCTTCTCTCATAAAAAACTTCTGCAAATTTTGCCCGTTTCTCTGTTTCCTCTAAAGGGTTGATTATGGTTATCTCTCCCAAACGGATATTATTTTCCTCAATTATTTTAGCGATTTTATTCTTGTCGCCCAATAATATCGGGTGAGCAAGTCCCTCATCTTTTACAATTTGGGCCGCCCTAAGTATTTTATAATTATCAGCCTCTGCAAACACCACTCTTTTAGGATTTTTGCGAGCTTTACTGCCTATAACCCTTATAAAATTGCTCTCTTTTCCTAGTCTTCTTAATAGGTCGGCTTGGTAAGCTTCCCAATCGGTGATGGTAATTTTTGCTACACCACTATCAATAGCAGCTTTTGCCACTGCCGGTGAAACTGTTGTTATTAATCTGGGATCAAGAGGTTTGGGAATGATATAAGTACGGCTAAAGGAGATGTTTTTCTCATTGTAGGCCATGTTTACAATTTCCGGTACTGGTTGTTTTGTAAGATTAGCCAAGGCATGCACAGCTGCCAGTTTCATTTCTTCATTAATTTTCGTGGCTCGTACATCTAATGCCCCTCTAAATATGTAGGGGAATCCAAGCACATTGTTTACCTGATTAGGATGGTCGCTTCTACCGGTGGCCATTATAATGTCCGGTCTTGAAGCCATTGCTTCATCATAAGGTATTTCAGGATCAGGGTTGGCTAATGCAAAAACAACCGGATTATCAGCCATGCTTTGTACCATAGCTTGGTTAACAACATTCCCTTTACTTAAACCAACAAAAACATCAGCGTTTATTAATGCTTCAGCTAGTGTGTTTACATTTTTTGTTGTAGCAAAAAACCTCTTTGATTCATCAAGGTTGGTAGCATCCATTCGGATTACTCCTTTGCTATCGCACATAACCAATTTTTCTTTTCTTACCCCAAGGCTTAAAAATATTTTGGCACAACTCATGGCTGATGCACCCGCACCATTAAATACAACGGTTACTTCGTCAATCTTTTTACCGGCAAGCTCCAAAGCGTTTAATAAGCCGGCACCAGTAATTATAGCGGTTCCATGCTGATCATCGTGCATAATTGGGATGTCCAATTCCTCTTTGAGTCTTTTTTCTATTTCAAAACACTCCGGTGCTTTAATATCTTCAAGGTTAATGCCACCAAATGTTGGGCTTATTGCTTTAACCGTTTTAATAAACTCTTCGGTGTCTTTGGTATTAATTTCAATATCAAAAACATCAATATCGGCAAATATTTTAAACAGTACACCCTTACCTTCCATTACAGGTTTTGATGCTTCAGGCCCTATATCGCCCAAACCCAAAACAGCGGTTCCGTTACTTATAACGGCAACTAAGTTACCCTTAGCTGTATACTTGTATACATCCTCAACATTATCGGCAATAGCTAAACATGGTTCAGCCACACCCGGAGAGTAAGCAAGACTAAGGTCTCTTTTGGTATTGGTTGGTTTGGTTGAAACCACTGCAATTTTACCAGGACGGCCTTTGCTGTGGTATTTAAGTGAATCTTCTTTAAGTGTACTCATTGAAAAACAGGTTAGAAATTAGGGCTTATAGACATGTCTGCGTAGTAATCTAAAATGTAGTTAACAGCATCATCGGCTGTATCAACAATTTTAAATAGAAATAGGTCGTCTGCATTGATATTTCGTTCTTTTTCTAACATTACATTTTTAATCCAGTCTATCAAGCCTGTCCAGTACTCAGTGCCAACAAGCACAACCGGAAAGCGTGCTACTTTATGTGTTTGAATTAGGGTAAGTGCTTCAAAAAGTTCATCAAGCGTACCAAACCCACCAGGCATGGCAACAAATCCTTGGGCATACTTCATAAACATTACCTTACGCACAAAGAAATAATCAAAATTGATCATCTTATCTCGGTCAACGTATTTGTTAACGAATTGCTCAAAAGGCAGTTCTATACCAAGGCCAACCGATTTTCCACCGGCTTCATATGCACCTTTGTTACCGGCTTCCATAATACCCGGCCCTCCTCCGGTAATTACACCAAATCCGGCATTAACGAGTTTTTTAGCAATTTCCTCAGCCAACAAAAAATATGGATTGTCAGCTTTTGTTCTAGCCGAACCAAATATAGAAACACAAGGGCCTATACGGCTCATTTTTTCAAACCCTTCAACAAACTCGGCCATAATTTTAAAGGTGGCCCAGCTATCAGTAACTTTTATTTCAGGCCAATTTTTTTTCTCAAAGGCCTTTTTTATTCTTTCTTCGTCAGTCATAATTATTTAAATAAATGGGTGCTTAAACAGGAACAATTGGCTAGCCAAGGAGTTGTTTAAGCGTTGCAGATATGAGCTTGCCATCAGCCTTACCAGCGAGACTTTTTACTGCTACAGGCATTACTTTAGCAAAATCAGCGGGTCCTGAAGCACCAAGTTCCGCAATAATATTTTCCAGTGAGGTTTTAAGCTCTGCTTCACTTAATTGTTGAGGCAAATATTTTTCAATCACATCCAACTCTTCTTTTTCAGTTGCTGCTAATTCGTTCCTGCCATTTCGAAGAAAGATGTCTATGCTTTCTTTACGTTGTTTAGCCAATTTCTGAAATATTTTCACCGCTTGTTCATCATCAACACCATCTTTTGCTCCTTCGGCTGTAGCGGCCAACAAAAGTGCTGATTTCAAAGCACGCAAAGCACGAAGAGAAACATCGTCTTTCGCTTTCATTGCCGTAATAATATCGGCATTAATTTGTTGTTGCAAACTCATTGTTTATTTTTTCTTGGTAATGTATTTGGCTGATTTGTTTAGGAAAAAACTGAAGGTATCACTTCTAAGTCCCAAACGAAGGGTTTCCAGAGGAATAACATCATTGGT
>RDYC01000291.1 GCA_004293295.1 Bacteroidota bacterium | reverse complement strand
TGGAGAAATAGCCTTACATTATGTAAATGATAATCCAATCATTAACATTCATGCAGCGGCTGAAAGCATAGCTACCCTTGAATTAATAGGATTGAATGGCATTACCTTATACACGCAAAAGCAATCCGTTCAACCGGGTGAAAATTCTTTTGCCATCAATGGTAATTTAAATACTGGGTTGTATGTGTTAAAAGTTCAACTGGAAAATAAAGTGGCTGTGTTTAAGGTTTGGATAAAGTAATTGGCGTAACGTAAAGTTTACCCTTTTAAAGCACCAAACAAACCAACCAATTCTTCTTCAAATAAATCCAATGTAAAAAACTATTTAGGTGGGTTGGCCTTTTTTAACTGTTGTTGAAGTTTAAACAAATGAATCATTAGCCTGAAACGCTCTGTTGGTGTTTTGGCTAGGTGTAGTTTTAGGCGGTCCGCTTCAATTTGCTGTAGATTTTTGTTGGGTAACTCCACAAAAGCGAAGTTACTAAAAAACCTGATACAGAAACAAGTTACGTCATTATTTATAGCAGTGCTCAACATAGTAGTTAACTTTTTTAAAGCAAACGTATATGTCAAACACAAACTTAATCCCTTGAAAGGCAAGCATTGCCAAATGGCTTTTAAATACGCCTTATTTGCCTTACTTTTGCCGCATGAATTCGGCTATGCAAAACAATAAAACCCAATACTTTATTCAATTAGAAGACCAATTCGGTGCACACAATTACCATCCGCTGCCCGTGGTTATTGAAAAGGCAGAGGGTATTTACATGACTGACGTGGAAGGCAAACAATACCTTGATTTTTTGTCGGCTTACAGTGCCGTTAACCAAGGGCATTGCCACCCCCGCATCATTAAGGCATTAACTGATCAGGCACAAAAACTAACGCTAACCAGCCGTGCTTTTCACAACAATTTGTTAGGCGAATACGAAAAATACATCACCACTTACTTTGGTTATGACAAGGTATTGCCCATGAATACAGGCGTTGAAGGTGGCGAAACGGCCATTAAACTGGCCAGAAGATGGGGTTATACCGTTAAAGGCATTCCAGAAAACCAAGCCACAGTAATATTTGTAGAAGGGAATTTTTGGGGCCGAACCATGGCCGCTATTTCATCCAGCAACGACCCCAGCAGTTATGCTAACTTTGGGCCTTATATGCCAGGTTTTAAGCTGGTTCCATACAACGATTTAATTGCTTTAGAAAATACCTTTAAAGGTAACCCCAATATTGCCGCCTTTATGTTTGAACCCATACAAGGTGAAGCAGGAGTAGTGGTGCCTGATGAGGGTTACCTAAAAGGAGTGAGGGACCTTTGCACCAAATACAACGTGCTGATGATAGCTGATGAAGTGCAAACAGGATTGTGCAGAACAGGTAAAATGTTGGCTTGCGATCATGAAGAGGTAAAGCCGGATGTGGTGGTGCTAGGTAAAGCCCTTTCAGGAGGGGTATTGCCTGTTTCGGCAGTATTAGCCAATGATGAGGTGATGCTTACCATAAAACCGGGCGAACATGGCAGCACCTATGGAGGCAACCCAATGGCCTGTGCAGTGGCTATGGAAGCCTTACAAATTTTAGTAGACGAACACTTGGCCGAAAATGCCGAAAAAATGGGGGTGATTTTCCGCAACCGCATGTTGGCTTTGCAACAAAAAACACCACTAATAACCGCAGTAAGGGGCAAAGGCTTGTTAAATGCCATTGTGATTAAACCTTTTGGCGATGGCAAAACCGCTTACGATGTTTGCTTGGCCATGAAACAAAAAGGTTTGCTTGCCAAACAAACCCATGGAGACATTATCCGTTTTGCACCACCTTTAGTAATTAACGAAACACAGATCACACAAGCTTGTGATATCATAGAAGAAACACTTTTGGAGTTGGCATAACCCAACCCAATCAACCGTACCGTTTTAGTAAAAAACATGCATCATTACCAAATTACCCAGCAACTTTCATTAAGCGAAGTTCAATCCATTTTATCCGAAAACAAAAAGCTGGTGCTTTCTGCTGAGGCCAAACAACGCATCCAAAAATGCCGTGTTTACCTGGATGAAAAAATGAGCAAACAAGATGCAGTATTTTATGGAATCAACACAGGGTTTGGTTCGTTGTGCAATACCCAAATTTCCGCTGACGAATTAACCCAACTGCAGCAAAACTTATTGCTTTCGCATGCCTGTGGTACTGGCGACTTTGTACCCCGCGAAGTGGTGAAACTGATGTTACTGTTAAAAATACAATCATTAAGTTATGGCAATAGCGGTGTACAATTAGCAACCGTAGAGCAGTTGGTGGCATTTTTTAATGCCGATATTTTACCTGTAATATATGAGCAAGGCTCTTTAGGTGCCAGTGGCGACTTGGCTCCTTTGGCACATTTAAGTTTACCTTTATTGGGTCTTGGGCAGGTGTGGCAAAAAAATGGCGAACACTGGGAAGCAGTACCCAGCTTAGAAGTATTGCAACAACAAGGGATTAAACCGATTCAGTTGCAATCAAAAGAGGGATTGGCATTGATTAATGGCACACAGTTTATGTTGGCATATGGGGTATGGAATGTGCTTAAAGCACAACAACTTTACAAGCAGGCCAATGTTATTGCAGCTATGGCCATTGATGCTTTTGATGCGAAGTTGGAACCCTTTTCGCCCCAATTGCATGAGATTCGTCCGCACAAAGGACAAATAGAAACCGCCAGCCAAATTAGGGCCTTACTTAAAGGTAGTGAAATAGCTAGGCAACCCAAAAAACAAGTGCAAGATCCTTACGCATTCAGGTGTATTCCGCAGGTGCATGGAGCAAGCTATGATACCTTTCAATACGTGGCAAGTGTAATGGAAACCGAAATGAATTCCGTTACCGATAACCCCAATATTTTTGTAACGGATGATTTGATTCTCTCCGGAGGTAATTTCCACGGACAACCATTGGCATTGGCCCTTGATTTTTTAGCCATAGCCTTGGCTGAACTTGGCAGTATCAGCGAAAGAAGAACATTTCAACTCATATCAGGTCAACGAAATTTACCCGCTTTTTTAACACCCAATCCGGGTTTAAACTCCGGGATGATGATTCCACAATACACAGCAGCAAGCATTGTTAGCCAAAACAAACAACTATGCTCACCCGCAAGTGTAGATAGCATTGTAAGCAGCAATGGTCAAGAAGACCATGTGAGTATGGGGGCAAACGCTGCCACCAAGTGCTATCGTGTGGCAAACAATGTGGAGCGCATCCTTGCCATCGAATTGTTAAATGCTACACAAGCCTTGGAGTTTCGCAAGCCATTAACATCATCAGCCAAGATTGAGCAGGTGTTGGCTGCATACCGAAAGCAAGTAAGTTATAATGATGCCGATAGGGCCTTATATGTTGATATTGAAAGTTCCATTAGTTTTTTAAGGAGCCAAAGTCTTGCTTAAAGCCCTATTATAAGCCCTTTTGGCAAAAGTTGAGATAGCTATACACTGCTTTAAAATGTGTTGAAAGGGTAAATAAGCAATAGTTGATATTTGTATACGTTATATTATCAATTTACGGTATTGGTAAGTTAAGAAGAAAACAAATAAGAGACTATGAATTCCACAACAACTGAATTGAATTTACTTGAACTGCTTTGGAAAGGCGGTGTCGTGATTGTACCTATCATCATTCTTTCAATAGTAAGTGTTTACCTCATTATTGAGCGTTGGCAGAGTATTCGTAAAAAGGGTAATCCATCTAAAGTACTTATTCCGCAATTAAACGACCAGTTGCAAAGTGGTAATATTAAAGCGGCCATTATGCTGTGCGAGCGCGATCAATCAGCATCAGCCCAAGTGCTGCTTAGCGGACTAAAAACCTTAGGTAAACCTATTAGTGAAATAGAAAGCATGATGGAATCGGCTGCGCAAATTGAAATTGCCGAAATGGAGCGAAAAATGAATTACTTAGGACTGATTGCGGGTATTGCACCCATGTTAGGTTTTATCGGAACCATTTCAGGGGTTATTAAAATTTTCTACAACATTTCTTTATCAGATAATATCAGCATAGGTATCATAGCAGGTGGCTTGTACGAAAAAATGGTTTCCAGTGGAGCAGGCTTGGTGGTTGGTGTTATTGCCTATGCAGGCTATCATTTATTAATCATGCTTATTGATAAAAACGTGCTGCAAATGCAAAAACAATCGTTTGAGTTTATGAAAATCATCCAACAGCCATCTTATGAAAATCAGAAGAAGTAAACGTTTTCATGCAGAGGTTTCTACACACTCATTAAACGACATCATGTTTTTCTTGCTGTTGTTTTTCCTGATTGTATCAACCGTTGCCAATCCAAACGTGATAAAAATATTATTGCCCAAGTCGTCAGCTAACCAGCAAATTGATAAACAGCCGGTAAGTATTACGGTTACTGAGGATAAACGTTATTACATTGACCAACAAGAAGTGCCGTTTAGTTTAATAGAAACTGAACTGCAAAAAAAGGCAAAAACCCTTACAGAACTCACCGTGGTATTGCGGTTACCCTATAACTTACAAGTACAGGATTTGGTTGATTTGATGCAAATTGGCACCAGAAACAAGTTTAAAATGGTATTGGCCACAGATAAGAAGTAACTTAATTCCACAGAGAGAATGAATTGGTCCGGTTTCTTGCTAAAGAGCCGGATTTTTTGTTATTTGAAATGAAATAACAAAACTATGCAAGCCAAAGCTCGAAACATCCTTTATAGTTTAAGTTTAACCCCTGCTGTATTGGTAATTTATGGTAACTTAAGCGGTGGGTTTGCAACTTGGTATAATGCCATTTATATTTTATTGATTCTGGGTGCGCTGGAGTGGTTAATTCCACTGTTTAAAAACAACACTCATTCGTCCAATAATGATGTGCTGCCCAAAATAATATTGTACCTGCATGTATTGGCCCAGCTTGGTTGCATGGGCAGCTTTTTTTATGGGATATACCATGAATTGCTAACCGGGGTAAGCATGGTAGGTGCGGTGTTAAGCATGGGTATTCATTCAGGTGCATCAGCCATTGTGGTGGCACATGAGTTTATACACCGCAAGCATAAGTTTCAGCAATGGTTAGGCAGGTTACTGTTGTTTACCGCAGGTAATTTTTATTTTTTTATCGAACACTTAAAAATACACCACAAATGGGTTGGAACCGATAAAGACACAGCAACAGCCAAACGTGGGCAAAGTGTGTATGCTTTTTTCTTAAGCAGCAGCATGGGGCAGTTTTTAGGCGCATTTAAGTTAGAAAGCCAACGCATGAAACAAGAAAACAGAAGTCGTTTTTCATTACACCATTATGTAGTTAGGCAACTATTTTTGCATGCCTGCTTTGATACCCTTATTGTTTTTATTTTAGGATGGGCCGCATTGGGTTGGTTTGTATTGCATTGTGTAGTAGCTAATTTTTTACTGGAGTATGTAAACTACATCGAACACTGCGGATTGAAAAGGAGCGAAAAGCAACGGGTAACTGAGGTACACAGTTGGCAAAGCAACCAACCCATAAGCCGTTTCTTCTTAATTGACCTAAGCCGTCATGCCGACCATCATTATTATGCCTCTAAGCCCTACCACACGTTAATCAGTTACGATAAGAGCCCTGAGTTACCAAGCGGTTATGCAGGTATGTTTTTTATTGCTGCCATTCCTCCGATTTGGTTCGGTATCATGGACAAACGCATTCCTTCAAACATTATTTAATTGGCTTTTAACTGCTTTAGCTTACTTTTGCGCAAAGTTAATGCCTATGTTAAGATCAATGACCGGCTATGGTCAGGCTGAAATTGATACCGAAAGATTCACCATCAAAGCCGAATACAAATCGCTGAACAGTAAATTTCTGGAACTAAGCCTGCGCATGCCAAAGGTATGGCAAAGTAAAGACTATGAGGTGCGTAAAGAGCTTACCCGCTTGGTTGAAAGAGGAACTTGCCAGGTTAACATCAATGTGCAGTTTAAGCGTGCAGAAGATAAAGTGATGCCTGTGAATAAAGACGTTGCAGCATATTATTTGAAAGAACTAAAAGAAGTTTGCCAAGACGCAGAAGTAAGCCATGAGATGTTGGCAGCCGGAGTGCTCCAAATTCCTAACCTGTTTCAACCGGTTGAAGAAGAAAACAAAGAGGAGGACATCCAAGTATTGATGGAGGTTATTAACAAAGGGTTTGAAGAGTTTGAAAAATTCAGGATAAAAGAAGGGGAGATGTTGGCAGGAGAACTTACCCGAATGACAGATGCCATTTTGCAGCGCATCACCCAAATAGAAGAGATTGAACCCGAAAGAATACAAACCATCAGGGGCCGTATTGCCCAGGAAATAAGCCAACTTAAAGAGGATAACTTGGATAAAAACCGATTTGAACAAGAACTGATTTATTATATTGAAAAATTAGATATCAGCGAGGAAAAAACAAGACTGGTGCAACACTGCAAGTACTTTAAAGAAACACTCCACATCAAATCAGCAGGTAAAAAACTGGGCTTTATTGCTCAAGAAATGGGGCGCGAAATCAATACCATTGGCAGTAAAGCCAATCACTTTAAAATACAACAACGTGTGGTGGAAATGAAAGATGAGTTGGAAAAAATCAAAGAACAAATCAATAACATTATCTAACCCTTACTGCACCAATATCAGATGAATAAAGTGGTTATATTTTGTGCACCTTCTGGCAGTGGTAAAACTACCATTGTAAAACACTTGTTGTCCAATGATAGCAGAATTGCTTTTTCAGTAAGCGCCTGTACAAGGGCCAAACGAGCCAACGAACTAGATGGTAAGGATTATTATTTTATTAGCCAGGACGACTTTAAACAACGCATACAACAAGGCGAATTTTTGGAGTATGAAGAAGTGTACGGAGGTAACTATTATGGCACATTAAAATCGGAAATACAGCGCATTTGGGCAATGAATAAGGCCGTTATATTTGATGTAGATGTGGTGGGTGGGTTAAATATAAAAAACCATTTTGGCAACCAGGCTTTGGCTGTTTTTGTAAAGCCACCAAGTGTAAAAATATTAGAGGAGCGTTTAAGATTTCGGTCAACAGAAACAGAAGAAACCCTCCAAATGAGGTTGAAAAAAGCGCTACATGAATTATCTTATGAAAATAAGTTTGAACATGTGCTGTTAAATGAGAATTTAGAGCTAACCCTGCAACAAGCAGAAACTCTTGTAAACAAGTTCTTAAATCAATAAAGCATGAAGATAGGGTTGTTTTTTGGATCGTTTAACCCGGTTCATACCGGGCACTTGCTTATTGCCAATTATTTTGTGCAGTTTACCGGATTAGATAAAATATGGTTTATCATATCTCCGCAAAATCCATTTAAAATTAATGACGAGTTGCTGGAAGAAAATACCCGTTTGCACTTGATGCGTTTGGCCATAAATGGTGATGAACGTTTTGTTGCCAGTGATTTTGAATTCAGACTTTCGCGTCCGTCCTACACCGTTAATACCTTACAAGAGTTACGGAAATCATTCCCTGACGATACCTTTATTCCTATCATTGGCGGTGATAACTTGCAATCATTTCACCTATGGAAGGAATATGAAACCATCCTTCATCACCATGAGGTATATGTTTACCGTAGGGCAGGGTTTCATGAAAACCCATTATTGGCCAATCATCCACAAATTAAAATATTTGAAGTGCCCTTGTTAAACATATCGTCTACCTATGTACGCGAGATGTTACAAGCCGGTAAATCCATTAAGTACATGGTGCCGCAAGTGGTAGAAGAATTTATTGCCATGAAAGGTTTATACAAATAGGTTAGTTGTAAACCAACGTATCATTCACCACATTATTTTTAAAAGAACTACTTAGCAGTTTATCCTTTGGCAACTCCCCTAGCGTTCACGCGGACGTGCCGTCCGTGTGGTGAGTGCATCTCGAAAAAATGAATAGCCTGTTCGGTACGTCCTCACAAACTTTAAACGGTAGAAGAATTTATTGCCATGAAAGGTTTATACAAATAGGTTAGTTATAAACCAACGTATCATTTACCACACTATTTTTAAAAGAACTGTTC
>RDYC01000290.1 GCA_004293295.1 Bacteroidota bacterium | reverse complement strand
GGGGTGCGTTCTACGGCTTCGGTGCAAGGCTCATTGGTAATGTACCCTATTTATAAATTTGGAAACGAAGAGCAACGCCATAAATACCTGCCAAAACTGGCCAAAGGCGAATGGCTGGGCTGTTTTGGCCTAACAGAACCTAATCACGGTTCTGACCCGGGTGGAATGACCACCAATTTTAAAGATGCAGGTGATGGCAAACATGTGATATTAAACGGAGCAAAAATGTGGATTTCCAATTCACCATTTGCTGATGTGGCCGTAGTTTGGGCTAAAAACGAACAAGGTAAAATTAAGGGCCTTATTGTTGAGCGTGGCATGGAAGGTTTTAGCACCCCTGAAACACACAACAAATGGAGCTTACGTGCAAGTGCTACTGGCGAGTTGGTGTTTAATGATGTAAAAGTACCGATTGAAAATATTTTACCCGGTGTGGAAGGCTTAAAAGGCCCGTTAACTTGCTTAAACAGTGCCCGCTATGGTATAGCATGGGGAGCCATAGGAGCTGCGATGGATTGTTATGATACCGCATTGCGTTATAGCAAAGAGCGTGTGCAGTTTGGTAAACCTATTGCGGGTTTCCAGTTGCAACAAAAGAAATTGGCCGAAATGATTACCGAGATTACCAAAGCGCAATTGTTAACTTGGCGTTTAGGGGTATTGATGAATGAAGGCAGGGCTACTCCTGCACAAATTAGTATGGCCAAACGTAATAATGTTGATTTGGCTTTAAACGTGGCCCGCAATGCCCGCCAAATGTTAGGTGGTATGGGCATTACCGGTGAATACCCGAGTATGCGCCACATGATGAATTTAGAATCTGTAGTTACGTATGAAGGAACACACGATATCCACTTGTTGATTACCGGATTGGATGTAACGGGTGAAAATGCGTTTGCGTAATATTTGCTATCTTCGGGTATGAATTATTTAAACAGAATCACAATTGACGAAACCATTTGCCACGGCAAGCCTTGCATAAGAAATATGCGCTGGCCAGTTGAAGTCATATTGGATTTGGTTGGCAGCGAAATGTCGTTTGATGAAATTCTTGCCGACCATGAAGAGTTGGAAAAAGAGGATATTATAGCTGCATTACAATATGCAAAATTGTTGGCTTCAGGTAAATCCCTTAAGGAGGTTGCTTAATGAAGTTTTTATGTGACGTTCACATACCGATTGCGCTGGTTAAGTTTCTGGCGTTGCAAGGTTATGAAACGCTACATGTAAATTCAATGCCTAACAAATGGAATATTTCAGACACTGATATTTGTAATTATACTGATGCGAACGATTTTATTGTAACTACTAAAGACCAAGATTTTAAGAATACACATTTTATATTAGGCACACCTAAAAAGTTGATTCGTATTACCTTGGGAAATATTTCTACCACTGAATTAATAGCCATTTTTCAACGTCACTTACCTCAATTCTTCATTCATTCAAATGGGGCTAAATGTTACATTGAAATTGGAAAAGAGTTTATAGAACAAAATAACTTATAACTATGTATCAAATAAAATTTGGAACTGACGGATGGCGTGGCATTATAGCTGCTGATTTTACGGTTGATAATGTTAAACGTGTAGCACAAGGCACAGCCGACTACATCAAACAGAAACATGCGGATAATTTAAACATTGTATTGGGCCACGATTGCCGCTTTGCAGGTGAATTGTTTGCTGAAACAGTGGCACAAGTGATGTGCGCCAATGGCATAAAAGTAAAATTGGCCAAAGGTTTTGTATCAACACCCATGATTAGTTTAGGTGCGGTAAAACATGGTGCAGCCCTTGGCGTAATTATTACGGCTAGCCACAACCCGGCTGCATACAGCGGGTATAAATTAAAAGCCCATTATGGCGGACCAAGCAGCCCGGCAGTGATTGATGCCGTTGAAGCAGCCATTCCAAATAATTTGGTTGAAACAGCCCTTACTCCTGTTGAACAATTGGTAACCTCAGGCATGATTACTTACGTGGATTTAGAAACCCTTTACATCAACGAAATAAAAAGCAGTTTTGATTTATCCGCTATTAAAAATAGTGGGATGAAATTTGGCTACGATGCCATGTACGGTGCCGGACAAAATGTGATGAAAGCGTTATTCCCTGAAGCTACCCTATTGCATTGCGAATACAATCCAAGCTTTCATGGACAAGCTCCTGAGCCCATCCATAAAAACCTGGCTGAGTTTAGCCAACTGATTAAAACCAAAGGTGATATTGATTGCGGATTGGTAACGGATGGAGATGCGGACCGGATTGGCTTTTACAATAAAAAGGGGGAGTTTGTAGATTCGCACCACATTATTTTATTGTTGGTGCACTACCTGCATAAATACAAAGGCATGAGCGGAAAAGTGATTACCACTTTTAGTGCCACCTCTAAAATTACTGCACTGGCCAAAGCTTATGGCTTAGATATTGAAATTACCAAAATTGGCTTTAAATACATTTGCGAAAAAATGGTTACTGAAAATGTGCTGGTAGGTGGCGAAGAAAGCGGAGGCATTGCCATTAAAGGATTTATACCAGAACGTGACGGTATTTGGATAGGTTTAACCCTTTGGGAATTTATGGCCAAAACAGGCAAAAGCTTGGACGATTTAATCAAAGAAGTATATGACGTAGTGGGTAGTTTTGCTATGGGGCGCATTGATTTGCACATCACAGAAGAAATTAAACAAAACGTGCTTGCCAATTGCAAAGCTGGCAAATACACCGCATTTGGCAGTTACACCATCGAAAAAGTGGAAGACTTAGATGGATTTAAATTCCTGTTGGGTAATGGCGAATGGGTAATGATTAGAGCCAGCGGGACTGAACCTGTTTTAAGGGTGTATAGCGAGTCGTCAACCCAAAGTAAGGCTGAGGAGATACTGGAAGCATGTAAAGCAACTATTTTGGCTTAAAGCAGTTACTCTTATAAAATTATAGCCATCCGGTCATCGGATGGCTTTTTTTGTACCTATTGCTATTCCTTAAGTAAAAAAAAGAGTTAAAAGGAGTAATTTTTTTATTCTTTTGATTTTGTATACAATATGTATACCAATTTAAGTGTCTGTTTTTTATATTATTAAAGGTATACAACGTTATTTTGCCGACATCTTTTAGCTATGAAAAAAATCATCCATTTTGGTGTATTGCTGCTTGGTATTGCAGTATCACAAAGTTTAACAGCACAGCAACTGCTAACATGGGATAAAATTATTGCCGAAAATGTTCCCCAAAAAAAACTCGATATGATTTTGCAGGATGGAATGGATGTGATTACCGAAACCAATAGCAAGGTATCTGAATTAATAACATTAACAGAAAAATTAGGGGTGTTATTGGGCGATGAGAGAGCGCATATTATGGCGATAAATTTTAAGGCCGTACAATGTCGCTTGGACGGAAAACTAGATTCGGCCTACTTATTACTAAGTGATTGTCAGAACTTATTGAAAGGCAAAAACTACAAAGAATTGGAGGCAATTACTTATAACAATATTGGTATTGTTTATAAAACAAAAAATCAATCGGATAAACACCTTGCTTACATTGACAGCGCATTAACCATTTGTAAACAACACAAATTGGAGAGGCTGGAAAACAGGTATTTAATGAATAAAGCATATTTAGTTTTCGCCATGGGTAAACCGGAAGAGGCCATTCATCTCTCTTTATTTGTGATAAAGAGATTTAATAAACCGGAAAACCTGAGTGATAAATGTGTTGCATACAATAATTTGGGAATCTTTTATCGGATGACAGGTAAGTATGACTCAGCAATAATTTGTTGTAAACGGGCAGTAAACATTGCATTACAACAAAATCTTAGGTTGTATTTAGCCGATGGTTGGTGTGAATTGGGCTATCTTGAAGAAATACAAGGCAATGGTAAACAGGCTATTAAATACATTAATGCCGCTGATTCTATTTACAGTTTAACAGATGATTATTTGGGCAGGTATCGGGTAGTTACTTTTAAAATAGCAGCCTTTACCAAAAGCAAGAATTATGATAAAGCATTGAATTCGGTTCAGGAACTTATAACCATTGCCAACAAGTTTCAGAACATCAATTGGCTTGGAGAAGCGTATAAGGAAAAATCAGCTATTGAAGAACAACAAGGTAATTATGCTTTAGCACTTAAAAGTCTGAAACAACACCTGTTCTGGGCTGATAGTTTCAATAGGGCATCTGGAAATGCAAAGCTTGCCGAGTTGGAATTTAAATACCAAACCAAAGATAAGGACAATCAATTGCGAATGCTTCAAAAGGATGCAGAGCTTCATAAGCAAAGGCAATTTTTGGGCTACTCCGTTGCAGTTATTTTATTATTACTTGTACTGGGAGTATCTCTTTATTTTGCTATAAAGATTAAAAACAGAAAGGTTGTAGCTGAAAAAGAGAAGCAACAACTGTTATTTCAATTAGAAGCGCAGCAAGAAGAAATCCAGCTCAAGTCAAGGCAACTTACATCAAAAGCCTTGTACATTTCGGAACGTAATGAGTTGCTGGAAGAATTGCTTAAAATGACCAAACAAGTAGGTAAGCAAGAACCTAAACAGGATTTGGTTACCATTGAGCGTAAAATAAGGAACAGCCTTGCCAATAATAAAGACTGGGAAGAGTTTAAAACTTATTTTGAAGAATTAAATCCGAATTATTTAAATCGTGTAAAACAGCTGTATAACGATTTAACAGAGAGAGAGCTACGTTTAATAGCTTTTGTGAAAATAGGTTTAAATACTAAAGAAATAGCTAACATTTTGCATGTTGAATCCAATTCTGTTAAAACAGCCAGGTATAGGTTAAAGAAAAAATTTAACCTTGATTTGGAAACTTCATTAGAGCAATTTTTAAATTCCATATAACCTAGGAATTTTATCATCGTATTAATCAGCGACTGATTTAATTGAAGATAAATTTATAAAAGTATACCAAATGTATACCATGTTTTAGCAGTTGTATACCTATATCATACCAGTGTTTTTAGGTATGTGCTACGGGTGCAGGTAGTTTTGTATCAAGTTTTTAAAATTATGATACAACATCTATTACTTGCAAAAAAACAAGCATCAGTATTGTACTACAAAATGCTGTTTTGTTGCTGTTTATTATTATTACAATTTTCTCCCTTATTCACGCGGGCACAAACCAAACCGGTTTTATTTTTTGTATCACATGAAAATTGTTATTACTCTGAATACATTGTAATGCTTAAAGCTTTACAGGCTGCTGGTTATACTGTGGATGTAAGAAGTGCCAGCAACGATTCTGCGGCAACTTACATGATCCCCGCCAACACGGATATTGCCGCAACAGCGGCAACACTTCCTGGAGGAAGTTACCTACAGTTTACACAACTGTTTCAACAATTATTTGATAGTACCTGGAGTGCGGCCTGGAATGCAACGCCATTATATATACCCGTAAATGGTAAAATACAAGATGTGGTAAACATGTCTAATTACAGTGCACTGGTTATTGCAGGTGGCACAGGGGTAAGTGCATACAGGGTTACAGGCAGCTACAGTTCTCAAGGTTTGGGTGCTCGGTTTTTATCCGCATCAACCGTACAAGCCGCCTCATTAAAGTTAAACCAATTAGCCATTGAAGCTTTGCAACAAGGCAAGCCTGTTCTTGGGCAATGTCATGGTGCGAGTTTGCCCGCTTATTGGCGCATTCCATCCACAAGCGGACCTGGTATTGACTCTATTGGATACAGTTTATTGCGTGGCGGATATGCCACTGGATTTCCTGAGCCACAAACATCAACCACATTAAGTAATTTAAGTATCAACTATAGAAGTGATGATAGAGTAACCATTTCAAATCCTCACCCATCCCTCAATCACCAAGATAACGGTAATGGCAAAGTACTTACGTCAAGAGATTGGTATCCCCAAACTGTAGCTCATGCGGCAAGAGCATTGATTAATGTGATGCAAACATTTCCTACTAACGCAGTTATGCAAGCACCCGTATCAGTGCTTATTCTGCATGGAGGTGTTGTTGATAGTTTAAACTGTGGGCCAAACAATAAAATAAATGATGTTCCATGTAACCATGGTACCGGAGCAAATCTGCCGGCTGATTACCGACATATTCAAACCTTATTGAACGCAAATTCACCAAACGATTCTTTCCTATTTAATGTTACACAACTTAATCTATCGGCTCCTTCACTCCCATATCAGGCTAATAATACCAACGCTATACTAAGTTATTTACAGGGATACGATGTGGTTATCTTTTTTAAACATTGGTCAACAGACGTTACTTCGCAATTGCAAAACGCGCTTGTGCAATACGTTGATGGTGGTGGTGGGTTACTGGCCCTGCATCATGGATTATATAACGATTCAATAAATGTATCTTTCAATAAAAACATTTTAAGAAGCCAGTTATTTGGAGCAGAATCGTCCTCTAACAACTGGTCGGGAGTAAACTTATCTAACTATCAGCTCTATCAAACCAATTATGGCCATTTTATTTCCAGTTATGGCATTACTCCATCATTGTCACTTTCTACTCCAGCAGCATGGAATTTAAGTCCGCTTGTAAATAGTGCAAACACCAATCATTCGGTATTTCACGGATTTAACATCTATGATGAAACCTATAATAACCTTGCCTTTACATCAGGTCAACAGTTTGGTCGAAAGGTAAACCAGATTACACCATTATTCTCGAACAGTGTAACCCCAGGCAATCAAATGCATGTCGCTGGATATACCAAGTTGGTTAACCTTTCAGCAGACACTACTGTGGGTAGGTTAGTGTATTTACAACCAGGTGAACGCAGAGAAACAATCCATATCAATCACCGATTTGGACAAGTAATACGTAATGCCATAACATGGCTTGCCAATAACAGCAGTATCACAACAGTTCCGGTAAAAATGCTGGAGCCAACTATTTTATGCGAAAATGGTTGGACCACGTTGAACTGGACAACAACAGTTGAAATAAACAACAGCCACTTTGTTATTCAAGCAAGTAACGATGGAGTAAACTGGCAACAAGTAGAAAAAATTAAAGGTGCAGGACAGCAGAAAACGATGAAACAATATACCTGCAAAATCAACGCACCACATCCTTTCTACAGAATTAATCAGGTTGATTGGGGTGGAACCGTACATTATGGTAACACTATGGTAGCCGACTGCTTCTCTGCTCAGCCATCCGATGAACTTCTTGTGTATCCCAACCCTTCAGTTGGTTTAATTGAGTTAATACCTAGAAATAATCTAGTGCAAGAAGCACAAGTAAACATTTACCGAATGGATGGAACACTTGTACTGAGTAAAACAATAACCAGCAGTGATGATAAAAAATACGAGGTAGATGCGGGACTCTTAACCACTGGGGTTTACTTCCTTGAATTTATTCAAGGACAAAATGTTATGCACCAAAGAGTAATGATAAATAAATAATAAACAGATATGAACAACAAACTAATTAATCATGTAAAAAATATCATAGGAATCCTATTTGTATTCGTTTATGTTCCTGCCCATGCCCAGGTTACTGTAATGAATACAACTACCTCCAATGGCTTTGCCAACAATTCAGGTAACGGAACAGTTACCTTTAATTTTCAGAACACCAATTATTATCCAGTAGAGATTACAGACATTGAAGGTATTGTATCTAGTTCAGCAAGTTGTGTTGGTGAGGTGTGGCTAAAACCAACACCTATTAGCGGAGTCCCCGGAGCTATATCTGTGGCTAATGGTTGGAATTTAGCAGCTTCCAGTTCATTTACCGGAATAGCCAACTCAACTACCCTAACCACGCAGCCATTCATAACCGGAACAAGTATTATTATCCCTGCAAAAGCCACCTACGGGGTTGCCATATCAGGTCATACTGCAGCATTGGCTACTGCACAAAGGTATTTTAACATGACCGTTGGAAGCAATGCCGTCATCAGTCAGGGAGGATGTAACCTTATCATGGGTGATTTAATCAGCTACGCAGGTGGTGTACCTCCTGCAGCACCAACAAATACGCCTCGTGGTTGGTTAGGGAAATTAACTTTTAGGCCGTATAAAACAGGAAGCAATAATGCAGGAACAGCC
>RDYC01000006.1 GCA_004293295.1 Bacteroidota bacterium | reverse complement strand
TGGGACTTTTAAATCTTATTGATGGTGCTGAATAGTAGTGAAACTGATTAGTTGTTTTTCAGTTTAAAAATGAGTTTTCGAGTTGCTCAATGAGGCTTTCTGTTTCTTTGATTCTTGCTTGGTTGCCACTTTTTTTGTAAGCAGCAAGGCTTCTTTTGAGGTCGCCTATTCGCTTTTTGGTGATGTCGTCTTGGGAAGATGCCAACCTGTTACGCAGTTGTGCATTTTCTGCTTCCAGCCTTCTAAGTGCCTCGTCTTTGGACTTGGCATTCTTTTCAAGAATAGTAACTGTTTCAGAAAGGTCTTTGGTAGATGCCCTGTGCTTGCTTTCAAAGTCTTGCAAAGATTGTTTATAGGCAAACAACTCCTCTGTCATTACGCGGTTTTCATTCTGAATTGTGGCTTGACTGGAACGCAAACCTACAATTTCGTCATATTGTGTTTTGATTTTGAGGACTGCCTGCTCCATTTTAATGTTCAATTGTTGAATTCTATCTTCCTCATTTGTACTTCTGTGTTTCTCATATTGCAAGTAGGAACGCAAAAGAACGATTCCGACCGCTGTGAAAAATGAGAGTGTGGGATTGATGCTGAACACCTGCGACATCAAAAAAGTAAATGCAACCATTTGCAATAAGGCAAGAAAATAGTCTTGCAGACTGATTTGAAATTGATTGTTATTTTCCATTCTCTTCTCTGTTATTAGTTTAGTTTGAGCAATTCCTCTAATTCCTTGTCTAAGTCAGAAGGAAATCTGTCTTTATTGTCTTTATCTTCTTCATTTTGAGGATTTTTACTGTTTTCTTTGTCTTTATTGTTTCTACTTTCTTTATTATTATCCTCTTTTATTTTCTCTTGTCTATTTTTGGCACCTGTATCCCCCATAAAACTCTCTGATGCCAGCATAAAACCTACGGCTTCTGCCATCACAATGCTCACTATATTGGCAAATTGAAGGAATACCAATACCTGAAATCGTTCATTCACTGAAAGGGGTCTGATGTACTGAGAGGCAACTGCTGTGTCTTGGAAATAATACAGGTATAGCCCATTGAAGATTAAACTACCCACTACTGTAAAAGCAAGAAAGGCATTTGCCCAAAAAGCCATTCCTACCATACGCAACTTCGCTGTTACGAGTGAGGAAGCCAAGAATGCACTTTCAAAAAGGATAGACAGCCCTGTGGCTATGAATTTGCGAATCATTTCGTCTTTGATGAATTGGAACATGTGCATGGCGTGCATCCATAGTATATAGCCCACTACCATCCTAATGCCGAAGGCTATAAAAAAGGCGATTTCTGGTAGTTTGGCTAC
>RDYC01000289.1 GCA_004293295.1 Bacteroidota bacterium | reverse complement strand
GTGAGAAACTTGGTCTCTGTCACTTACCGGCCAAGGAGCATCTGTAATGTGGTGGTAAACAATTTCAGTGGGAGATATTTTTTGAAGCACAGTACTTTTTTTACAATGATACACCCAGCTTTTATAATTGGCCACATCCATTATTGTAGCCATAACTTGTGGCAGTTTGGCATCTATTTCTAACTCTGCACGAATAGCTTTAACTGGGTAATCAGGTATTTTTGCCGCATACACTTGTATGCCTTGTCCTTTTTTTACCAGTTCCCATTTTATTGGCGCTGATGCACCAAAATGCATCAAGCAAAGTAGCAGTATTGCAATGCGGTTCATCTTGGTTTATTCAGGTTATTCTTTCTCTGTTTTTTCTTTTTCTGGTTTTCTTCTGGAACCTTTGTACAATTCAAATTTATAATATTTGCATGGTAATGGTCCGTTAAATAAAGTTAAACGTTGGCTAGCTGCAAGCCCCACTTTTTTTAAGGCATCCACATTAGAAGAAATAATCCAAGCGGTGTAACCATCAAAATCTTGTTTGAGCTTATCACCAATTTGTTTATAAAACGAGCCAATTTCTTCTATCGGTAAACGCTCGCCATATGGCGGGTTCATTACTACCAATCCCGCAACACCTTGTGGTGGTTTCACTTCTTCAAAACGTTTGTTGCTTAGTTTAATATCTTCATCCAAACCAGCACGGGTGGCATTTGCGCGGGCAATTTCTATGGCTTTAAACGTTTTGTCGCTTCCCATAAAGATGGTATCCGTTTCTTGTATAGCAGCTTTGGCTTCATCAACCAATGTTTGCCACAATTTTTTATCAAAATTTTTCCAGTGCATAAACCCAAAGTGTTTTTTAAACAAACCGGGTGCTATGTTTTTGGCATACAAAGCGGCCTCAATTAGTATCGTACCGCTACCACACATGGGGTCAACAAAAGCACCTTTTCCGTCCCATTCCGTAAGCATTACCATACCTGCTGCCGTTACTTCATTTATAGGAGCCAATGTTTGTTCGGTTCGGTATCCCCTGCGGTGTAAACTTTCAGCCGAGCTATCAAAAGAAATGCTCACCTCATCGCGCACAATATGCACGGTTATGCTTAGTTGTGGATTTACAATATCCACGCTGGGCCTGCGGTTAAATTTATCCCTGAACCTATCTACAATGGCATCCTTTGTTTTTTGGGAAACAAATTGCGAGTGGTTAAAGAAATCAGTACTTAAACTGGTATGTACGGCTAAAGTACCATCAACATCCAAATAATTTTCCCAATCAATGCGCCTGATTTCTTCATACAAATCCCGCTCATTACGAGCCCTGAATTTGGTGAATGGAACCAATATTTTTAATGCGGTACGTGTACAAAGGTTGGCTTTGTACATAACGCTTAAATCACCGTTAAAACTTACCGCGCGGTTGTGTTTTAACACATCAGTAGCTCCCAGTTTTTGCAACTCTTGAACGAGTATTGGTTCCAGGTATTGCTGGGTGGTGGCCACCATGTTAAATGTTTGTTGCGAAAATGAATACATAAATAATAGGAACAAATGTAGCCTAAATCTACTTAGGTATTATATTCGCCCACTTATTTGCTTATAATATGAATATTCTTGTTATTGGTTCAGGAGGGCGTGAACATGCTTTTGCCCATCAACTTAAAAAGAGTTCGCTTTGTGATAAACTGTATATTTTGCCGGGTAATGCTGGAACAAGCACTGTTGGCGTAAATGTACCCCTTAACCCGCTTGATTTTGCTTTGGTGGGTAAATATTGTATTGACCACCAAATTGAATTGGTAATTGTTGGGCCTGAAGAGCCGTTGGTAAAAGGAATGCGTAATTTTTTTATGGCAGATAGCCGATTAATGACCATTCCTTTTGTTGGTCCAGCTCAGGACGGTGCGCAAATGGAGGGGAGTAAAGATTGGAGCAAGGCATTTATGAAAAGACATAACATACCTACTGCAGCTTATGAAACGTTTACTTTCGAAACCATTCATGCAGGAATAGACTACGTAAAAGCCCACTCCTTACCGGTGGTACTAAAAGCAGATGGTTTGGCCGCAGGCAAAGGGGTATTAATTTGTGAAACCCACGAAGATGCTGTTTTGGAGTTGAACGCCATGATTAAAGAACAGAAGTTTGGCCAAGCCGGGAATAAAGTAGTGGTGGAACAGTTTTTAAAAGGCATTGAACTATCGGTGTTTGTAGTAACTGATGGGAAAAATTATAAGGTATTGCCAAGTGCCAAGGATTATAAAAGAATAGGCGAGGGCGATACTGGCTTAAACACAGGAGGAATGGGGGCTGTAAGTCCGGTACCCTTTGCTGATGAAATTTTTATGCATAAAGTAAGCGAGCGCATTATCAAACCAACCATTAACGGATTGTTGCAGGATGGCATCCATTACAGCGGATTTATTTTTATTGGCCTAATGAGTGTGGATGGCGAACCTTTTGTAATTGAATACAACAGCCGCATGGGTGACCCTGAAACAGAAACTGTTTTGCCAAGAATAACCAGTGATTTTGCGGAATTGATGCTGGCAACCGCAACAGGGAAGTTAGCTGAATATGAGTTAACCGTTACCGAACAATCCTCCGCAACTGTGATGTTGGTTTCTGCCGGTTACCCGGGTGATTATGCCAAAGGAAATACAATTGAAGGCTTAGCCACTGTGGAAGGGTCACTGGTGTTTCATGCCGGAACAAAAACAAACGATGCACAAGATGTAGTTACCAATGGAGGCCGGGTTATTGCCGTTACCTCATTAGGCAACTCCATACAGGAAGCTGTTGCGTTATCTATAGCCAACGCTGAAAAAATACAGTATCAAGGAAAGTATTACCGTAAGGATATTGGATACGAGTTTTTATAAGTAGAAACCGGTGTATAGCTAATCAATATTAGGTTGGTTTAGCTAAAGGAAATGGCCTTGGCAATGGCTAAGTAAATAGGCATGCCAATGGTAATATTTACCGGAAAGGTAATGGCTAATGCCATGGGGATGTACAACCCGGGATCGGCTTTGGGTGCTGCAAGTCTCATAGCTGCGGGCACGGCAATATAAGAAGCACTTGCAGCCAATACTGCAAACATAAGCCTATTACCGATTTCATGGGTAACCAAACCGCTTAATGCTGCTGCTAAACAACCATTTACCATGGGTATAATTATGGGGAAAAGGGTAACAAACCAACCATGTTTTTTAAAGCCATCAATTTTTCTGGCTGTTACCATACCCATTTCTAATAAAAACAAGGCAAGAAACCCTTTGAAAATATCCGTAGTAAAAGGTTTTATCCCTTCAGCTTGTTTGGTATCAGCAATCAAACCAATAACCAAACTACCCATAATAAGCAAAACGCTCCCATTAGTAAAAGCATGCTTAATCACATGGCCCATTTTCATGCCTTGTTGTTCTTTATCGTACCAGGTCATCAGCATCATGCCCACAATAATGGCAGGGGCTTCCATAAATGCCATTACGGCCACCATATAACCGTTATAATTAAGCTGCTGAAACTCAAGAAAGGAAGATGCGGCAACGAAAGTTACGGCACTTACTGAACCATATGCAGAGGCAATTGCACCTGCATCATATATAGATAGTTTAGTTTTTAAAATAAAGAAAGTGTACAACGGAATAATAGAGGCTACCAACAATCCAAATAGGAGGGAGTAAGCAATTTCCATGGAAAATGAACTATGAGAAAGTTCTTGCCCTCCTTTAAAGCCAATAGAAAACAATAAGTAAAGTGAAATGAAACGGGCTGATGATTCAGGAATGGCCAAGTCACTCTTAATTTTCACAGCAACTACACCTAATATAAAAAACAATAGGGTAGGATTGGTTAAATTAGATATGAGTAGATAGAAGTTCATTGTTTTTGCAAATAATTACTCCAGCAAGCCGGCACTCCATTGCAAGGCGTAAAGCGTTTTAAAATATTTAGTCTTTAATTCAACCAGTTTTTCAAGTGCCTCAAGTGCTTTGTTTTCTCGGCTATTAATCAAAAATAAAGAGCTCTCTCCATTGGCAAACCTCGATTCTTCCGCTTTTAACAAAGCAGTGTAGTTGTTATAGTTTGCACTTTGCAGAACAATTTGATTTTTAAGGGTAATGTACTCGTTGTAATAACTCTTAATCTTTAAGTCAACAGACACCATCTTTCTGGCCTGTTCCAATTTGGTTTCTTCTATTTTTAATTTGGCATTGCGATAGGCGCCTCTTCCTTGCGACAGAAACAATGGCATTTCAAACTTAATACCATACTGGTAGTTGTCATTAAGCAAGGCCCCTGAGGAGGTAAGTGCATTATCTTTTCCAATGCGGTTGTATTGCAAATCGAGTTTCGGAAGTAGTTCTTGAAATTTGAGCTGTTTCTCAATATTTAGTTGGTTAAGTTTATAATTGTACACCAATAAATTGGGGTTGTTTTTAGCTGAAATGGTAAGTAAATCGGCCAATACCAAATTAAAGTTATTGATGTTTGTTTCATTTTCCCAACCGCTTTGGGGTATTACTGTTTCAGGAAGCTGATAAGGCGTATAATCGGCTTTCCATAAATAAGCAGAGAGTTGTAATCCTGCGTTCTGAAAATCGAGCCATGCATTGTTTTGTAGGTATTTAAAACTCATAAGCTGGGTAAGCGCTTCTGTGGTATCAATAGCCGGTCTCTCTCCATTAATAAAGGAGGTTTTCACAAGTTCAATTCGCTTTTCATTAATGGTTACATTGTTTTTTATTACCACATAAATTTGGTACGTTGATACCCAGTGCCAGTAAGCTTCCATGGCATCCATAAGCAAGTTATTCATCATGGCACGCTGGTCTATTTTGGCCATTGTATGCAGCAATTTGGCCTGCCTTAGCGCAGCTCTCCTTTTATCTATAACAAGATCTTTAGCCAGCGGCACACTCACACCCATATAATTAGTAGTACCCTCGGTGGCACTTTCATCCAAACGTTGGCCTCTTAGTGTTTCAGCACCCGCATATAGCTCAATTCCATACCAAGTGGGTAGGGTAATTGATGGCGCAATTTGTTCGTAATAATTGGTGCCGCTAAGCGTTTTATTTCCGATATAGTGATTGATGATCGGGTTAAAGGCTCCGCGGCTAATTGTAACATCTGCCTTGGCCTTTTCAACATCAATAGCAGCCTCTCTTGATACCGGATGAAACCGCTTCACCAATTGCAGTACTTGTTCTGCATTTAATGTGTACAAAGTATCTTGAGCATGGCAGTTTAATGCAATCCCAATAACAAACAAACATATTAACCTACTTATCTTCATTGGTAGTTGGTTTAGGTTGTTTATCTTCAGGTTTTTTAGGTTGCTTCAATTGGTAATAATCTGGAGGGAATCCATTAATGTTACGCCACAACTCATACCAAATTGGTACATCCTTAAGTAAGGCAATACCTTGCGCTCCGCTTCCCATTTTTAACTGTATAGGCCATTTACGGTCAGTTGAGTCTTCGGCCACCAATACCCTAAACAAGCCGTTGCTGCTAATCGTATTTTCAAAAGCTACAATCTTTCCTCCAAAAGTACCATAGCTGGCGTTAGGCCAGCCACTAAATACAATCGTAGGAAAACCGTCAAAAACAAACCGAACAGGTTGGCCAATACTAATCAACGGCAAATCAATAGGTTCTACATACATCTCCACAGCAAAACTATTTTGTGTTGGCACTATCGTGGTAATGTGTTCCCCTTCCTTTACAAACTCACCCACACCGGCTTTCTTGGCTTGTACAATTTGTCCATCTTGTGGTGCCAACACAATGTACATTCCATTTCTAATGCTGTAGTTTGATACCGTATTTTCAAGTTTAGCTACTTCCCCTTCTGTAATAGCTATTTGGCTTAAACTCTGTAAACGCTCACCTTCAGCCTTGCTTATTTTTTCAGTATACTCCTGAATCGTGCTTTGTTGGTCCAGTTTTATGTTAGCAAGCTCTTGTAATGTTTGTTCAATTTTGTTTTCAACAATCTGTTTTTTGGCCAATGCATTTTGAAAAGCCACACTGCGCTGTTGAAGTTGGGTTTGAGAAACCAACCCTTCATTAAACAACTTTTGTTGACGTTCATATTGATCTTTGGCTAAATTGTATTCATTGGTTGCAGCAGTTAGCTCTGAGCGTTCACCGGTAAGTTTATTGTTGTATTGCTTCAGTTTGTTTTTTAGTTGCTCTATCTTAAGCGATTTCGATTGTATCAATGCGTCAATCTGTGAAGCCGTCTGGTTCACCTTGCCTTCATAAAAAACAATGGTTCCTTTTTTGGCATCTAGTTGCCTTTGGGTACGATTAATTAAATTAGGGTCTAAGTAGTCAGCTTTAATCTCGGACAGCTGTAAAATAGTATCTCCTTTACGTACAACATCCCCTTCTTTTACCCACCACTTTACAATTCTACCAGGAATTTGGCTATTAATTTCCTGCGGCCTATCCTCTTGTTGCAGGGAGGTGATGGTGCCCTTGGCCTTAATATTTTGTGTCCAAGGCAGAAACAACACAATCAGTAAAAAACCGAGTGTGCCAAAAAACCAATACTTTATTGTACTGATTTTGTCGTTTCTGTAAATGGTATCAAATGAACGAAGTTGGTGCTTTGAATTCATAAAATTAAGATTGATGAAGGGTTGCAGTTCCGTTGTTCATAACAATAGAATAGTCGCATAATGAAGTAAAATCAGGGTCGCTATTGATGACAATAATCGTAGTGTTTTTAAGTGTTTTTAAGTACGATTTGATGCATTGTTTCTCTGCATCTCCTAATCTGGTAAAAGGTTCATCCAATAACAATAAATCAGGTTTTTGTGCAAACACGCGCAACAGTTGCAGTTTTTGTAAGGTTGATTCTGAATGTGTTTTTCCGGTTGGCTCCAAGTAGGTGTCAAACCCTTCTTTAAAGTTGTTCAGAAAATCACCAATACCCAGTGAGCTGGCTAGTTCTATAATATCTTGATGTTTAATAAATGATCTACCCATGGTAATATTTTCAAACACCGTGCCATCAAATACATCTTTATGGTGCACCAACAAACCAATTTTATTCCTTAATGATTCCAGCGAATAGTTGGCTATTGGAATACCATTGATGTTAAAGTTACCGGTAAAGTTTTGGTAACAACCGGCAAGAAATCGAAGTAAAGTTGATTTCCCCGAACCATTGTTTCCAACTATAGCTACCATGCTGTTGGCTTCAATTTTTAAGTTGATGTTTTTTAGTAAAACCCGTTCATCGTATTTGTAATCCAGTTGAGTAATATCCAACGATATGCCTTGTTGCTTGCTTTGGTATTGCATGGCACCCGGCTTCTCGCAAGTCATTTCTGTAACTTGTGAAAGCTTCTCCAAACCGGTTATTACATCGTAAATGCTATCTAAGCTACCAATCATTTTTTCTACTGCACCTATTACGGTTAAAATAACAATTTCTGCTGCAATAAATTCCCCTATGTTAATTTGTTGGTCTATTACCAAAATCGTACCCATTATCAGCATGTTTGCTGTGATAATTACTTTAAATACCACCAACGTTTTATACTGAGTTAATAAAACCCTGAAATGTGCAGTACGGGCATTTAGGTAGCCAACAACATTGGTATCGGTGCGCTGCATGTTTAGTGAGCTTTCTCGGCTGTATTTAAAAGGGAGCATAACCCTCGAAATTTCCTCAAGCCAACTCAGAACAGCGTACTTATAACTGCTTTCTTTTAAACTGGTATATAGACCTGTTTTACCTGTATATTTTAATATCAACCACAATACCAAAAGCAGTAAAGCTCCGAAAATAATAAATACCGGATGGTAAAAAGTTAGCAAGGTTAAACCAAACACAATTTGAATGCTGGCAATAGGCAAATCAAGTAATATTTTTGATAAGCCCTTTTGTAGGGTAATGGCATCTAAAAAGCGGTTAGCTTTTTCGGGCAGATAAATATTATTGATTTGGTGCAAATGCAATTGGGGGAAAATTTCGGCAAACTGAAATGCATACCTGGTGAAAATTTTTTGTTGAATTTTTTCAATAATTCTCATTTGGTTGATTTGCATTAGGCCCACAACCAATACCCCTATTACCACAACAAGAATGAGAATATAAATAGATGTTACCATCGTG
>RDYC01000288.1 GCA_004293295.1 Bacteroidota bacterium | reverse complement strand
GTAACGGAAAAACTAACCACCAAGGAAAAACTCATTAATAACGGGGTTCGGCTTAATACCTTAGTAAATAACATACCGGGATTAATTTTTAGTTACCATATTAATCCAAGTGGAGAAGATGCCATTACATACGCAAGCAAGGGGATATTGAAGATATTAGATGTAAGTGCATCCGAAGTGATGGATGATGTGGGTAAATTTTGGAGCAAAATTCATCCGCAAGATGCCATAGAACTGAAAAAATCATTATTCGAGTCAGCGGCTAAACTATCAAACTGGGAGTTTGAATGGCGGGTAAATAAAGATGGTGGAGAAACACGTTGGTTGTTTGGTCAAGGAGTTCCTCAGCATTTGCCTGATGATACAATTGTTTGGGATATACTCGTGTTAGATGTTACCAATACAAGGATAGCCGAAAACAAGGCAGAACAATCTTATTTAGAGCTTACCCTTATTAATAAAATCAACATAGCCTCTTTAAATGATGCCGATACTAAGGAGTTGGCAAAGTTAACCCTTGAGTCGTATGCCAAACTTGTTTCAGTTAGTAATGGTAGGTTTTATAACTACATACACGGAACCAAAAGCTTATCCCTGCTGGAAAGCTTTGGCGAAGAACTAAATACCCAAGATGTTGATCAATACCTTTATGCCTCATTAATTAACAGTACTTATTTCAGAGAATTGCTCAAGCAGCAAGAAATGATTGTAGCAAATGGCTTTAATGAGATAAGAAACATATTTGTAAAGTGCACCGATGATGCCAACATCAATACTTGGTTAAGTAATTATTGGAACTATCAATCATTAATTATTATACCGCTTAAATACAGACAAAAGTTTTTTGGGTTAGTTGTACTTGCCGGTAACCAACAAGCCAACGCTGAACAACTGAATAGAATTAAGCGATTTGATAAGCAAGTGATGGCTGCTTTATCAAAATCAATTACCCACTTAGAAAAACAGCAAATTACTGATATTGTAGAGAGTGCAGATGTAGCCATCATCAGTAAAGACCTATCCGGTATTATACTAAGTTGGAATAAAGCAGCTGAAAAATTATTTGGATATAAAGCAGAAGAAGTAATCGGTAAGTCAGAAAATATGCTTGCCAGCGAGCCTTTAGAAAAATATGAAGATGAGCTTGCCGGAATGATAAAAACCGGGGTTTACCTCAGTAGGTTAGAGGTGAAAAGAAAACAGAAAAAAGGCAATATTATTGATGTGTCTGTTATCATCTCACCCATATACGACAAGCATCATAATATTATAGGTGTATCCAAAATATTTCGCGATATTTCAGAAAGTAGGAAAGCCCAAATCTTACTTAAAGAGAGTGAAGAACAACTGAAAGTAATGATTGCATCAGTGCCTGCAGGTGTAGTTATGTTTGATAAAGACATGAGGTACTTGGCTTGCAGCAAAAGATACTTAAAAGAGAATAGGCTATCTCGCAAACAAATTATTGGAAAATCGCACTACGAAATATTTCCTGATTTGCCGGAACATTGGAGACAAGGCCATAAAGAGTGCTTAGAACAAGGAGTTACTGCCAAAAATGATGATGATGTTTTTGTGCGTGCCGATGGTTCAGTACAATACCTAAGATGGGAAATTCAACCTTGGAAAAAGGCAAGTGGCGAAATAGGAGGGCTGGTATTACTCACGGAATCTTTAGACGAACGCAAAAAAGCAAAATCAGCCATACAACAAAGTGAAAAAAGGTTAAGCGATGTGCTCTCCATTATTGGAGAAGGTGTGTGGGATTGGGATATTAAAACAAACAAAATTTGGAACAACAAACGTTGGTGTGAGTTGCTAGGAGTGGCCGATAACAGGCTGGAACATAACCTTGATTTTATCAAAAATATTGTTCATCCCGATGATATTGAAGGCATGTTAAGCAGGGTTCAAGATTGTTTAGACGGCAAATCGTCTTTTTTTAGTGAGCATAGAATTATTGCAGCAGATGGCAGTATAATATGGGTTAAAGATAGAGGCGATGTTACAGAAAGAGACGAGCATGGCAAGCCACTTAGAATGGCTGGAAGTATAGCAGACATTACCCAGCGTAAACTTTACGAAACCAAGCTAAAAGAAGGTAGCGATTTGTTGGTTAAACTAACAAATGAAGTGCCGGGTATGCTTTACCAGTTTAAGCTCCATCCTGATGGGGGAATGAGCTTCCCATATTCAAGTGAAGGAATAAATGAAATCTATGAACTAAAGCCAAGCCAAGTTAAGTTTGATGGAACCATAGTAGAAAAACAAATCCATCCGGAAGATATAGACATGGTGTATAAGAGTATTGCACTATCAGCAGATACTTTGCAAACTTGGCAACTGGAGTACAGGGTATTGTTACCTGCCCAAGGCTTGAGGTGGCTATCAGGTGTAGCACGACCCGAAAAACTAGAGGACGGCAGTATCTTATGGCATGGGTACATTACCGATATTACTGAAAAGAAAAAAATTGACATAGAAAAAGAACAGTATTTCAAGTTCTTTAACACATCTAACGATATCATGGGCATTGCAAACCCCATGGGATATTTTGAAAAAATTAACCCTGCATTTGGCCGCATGTTAGGTTACCATCAGGACGAATTACTGGCAGCACCATACATTGAGTTTGTGCATCCTGACGACATCAGGAATACCCTAAGGGAAATGCAAACCAACCTTGAGGTAGAGCTATCGGTGAGGTTCGAAAATAGGTTTATTACAAAAGATGGCAATTACAAGTGGCTTTCGTGGACGGCCTATTTAAATAAAGAAGAAAACCTGATTTATGCCACAGCCAGAGATATAACCAACAAAAAGCAAACGCAAACAGCACTCATAGAAAGTGAGAAAAACCTTCAAACCATATTTGAGTTAACGCCTATTCCGTTGTTGATTACCCGTTTTTATAACGGTACCATTATTATGGCCAACGAAGCAACAGAAATATTGTTGGGATATAAAACCAAGGAAGTGGTTAATGTGCACGGAATGGAACTTTTTATGACCGAGGAGTTTCTCAATAAAATTCAACTTGAGTTAGCCAAAAGAGGTAAAGCCAACGATGTTGAAGTAAATCTAAAAACAAGCACCGGTGAGCTATTAACCTGTTTAATTTCATGCGAAATTATCTACATGAATGGTGAAATTGCTTTAATATCATCTGTACAAGATATAACTGAACGCAAAAAGTTTGAGGAAGAGTTAATCGCCAAAAACAAAGAGCTGAAAAAAACCAATATAGAGTTAGATCGTTTCGTATACAGCACATCACACGATTTGAGAGCACCCCTATTGTCGGTGTTGGGCTTGGTTGAAATTTGTGAAGGATACGATGTGCAGAATGCCGAGCTACAAGGCTTATATAAAATGATGCGAACCAGTATCAATAGAACTGACGATACCATCAAAAGTATTCTCGATTACTCACGAAACGCAAGAACAAACACCAACCCTGAAAAACTTGATGTGAAAAAGATAGTAGCAACACACATTGAAAGCATTAGACACATGAAGGAAGCAAAAAATATAACGTTTATCCTGGATATTCAAGATGATGATTTTTTTGCAGACAAAATGCGTTTTACCACGATTGTACATAACTTAATTACAAACGGAGTAAAATACCAGCGCAATAATGAGCCCAATCCTTTTGTGAAAATAACTTTTAGTTGCAACAAAAAAGAGGCGTTGCTTGAGGTAAAAGATAATGGCGAAGGCATACCTGCCGATAAAATAGATAAAGTATTTGGCATGTTTGTTCGCTTATCAACCAAGTCCTCCGGCTCCGGCTTAGGACTTTACATGTGTCGCGAAATGGCTGATAAAATGGGAGGAGACATTGATGTAACCTCAACCTTACACGAGGGCACTGCATTTACGGTTAATCTCCCTAATCAAATTCAATAAAAACAAATAATGAAGAAGGTACTCTTAATAGACGATGACGATATCTATAATTTTTTAAACAAATCTTTAGTAGAAATGTCAGGTTTGAGTAAGCAGGTGCAAATTTGCAAATCAGCTTTTGAGGGGATCTCTTTGTTAAAAGCACTCTCCAAAGAAGAATTACCGGATTTGATTTTACTGGACATCATGATGCCGGATATGGATGGGCATGGTTTCTTGGCCGAATTTGTTAAACTGCCGGAAACAATTAGCAAAAGAACAAAAATTGCCATGCTTACATCTTCCCTAGACCCTGACGATAAGGAAAAATCATTTAGGTATGAGGCTGTAATTGATTTTATTGAAAAACCGCTTAATCAAACCAAACTAAATGGCTTAAAGCAAAAGGTGACTTAGCGCACCTATCACTTGCCTTTAAAAACAACTTCTTTAGCATCACCCCATAGCTCTTCAACTGCATAAAACTCTCTTTTTTCACGTTGAAAAACATGGGCAACCACATCTATATAATCAAGCAAAACCCATTCTAGGTTTTCAAACCCTTCGCGGTGCCAAGGCTTTTGTTGCAATATTTTATAGGCTTCCTCCTCAGCACTGTTGGCAATAGCTTCAACTTGCTTATCACTCTCCGCATGGCTTAGCACAAAAAAATCTGAACTGGCACCACGTACGTTGCGCATATCTAAAATTCGAATGTCTTCTGCTTTTTTCTCAAACATTCCTTGTGCTACACAAAGCGCCAACATCATTGCCTCATCAGGTGTACTTGGTTTATCGTTCCGCTCAGGCCTAATACCCTTTGTTTTAGTCGCTGTTTTTTTGGCAGCGGGTTTATCTTTGCTAAGTTTTTTTATTTCTTTATCTAACTGAACATCTGCTTTAGCCTTTTTACTAACCGTTTTTTTAGCAGTTTTAGGGGCTGTTTTTTTTGCAGCAGTTTTTTTTGCAGGTGTTTTTGCCATTACTCTTAATTAACTTTGAAGCAAAGGTAAACTTTTTTAAATGGATATAAATGCATTTACTTCAATGTTAGATTTTAATGTAATATGGCTTAACGAAGTAGAATCAACCAATACGGTGGCCCGTGAAATGATAAATAACGGTGAAGCCAAAGAGGGGTTAATGATTGTAGCAAACCATCAAACACATGGAAGAGGACAGCAAGATAACAGATGGGAGAGCGAGTCGGGACAAAATATTTTGTGCAGCTTGGTTTTAGAACCGCTTTTTTTAAACGTTAGCCAACAGGTTTGGCTAAATATGGCCATATGTCTTGCAGTTTATGATGCATTGGCGTTTTATGCCAAAGAAGTGCGCATAAAATGGCCTAATGATGTGTACATTTCTGATAAAAAAGTTGCAGGATTATTGATTGAAAATACCGTGCAAGGTCAGCAAATAAAGCATACCATTGCCGGGGTAGGAATTAATATTAACCAAAGCAAATTCGCTGATGAAAGGGCTTCTTCATTAAGCAAGCTAACCAACGATTGGTTTGATAGGAATGATGTGTTGCAACAGATACTCAATTATATTAAAACTCGCTACAACCAATTACGATTACATCAATTTGATAAAATAAATCAAGATTACCATCAGGTGCTTTATGGTAAAGGTGAAATAAAAAAGTATGTTGCAGATGGTCAGGTTTTTGAAGGCATAATTACAGGAGTTAATGAACAAGGTAATTTAATAGTTAATGTAAATGGCACGAATAGTGTATATATGGTAAAACAAATTAGTATGTTATGATAAACCTAGCCATTGATATTGGAAATACAAGAGTTAAAGCGGCTGTTTTTAATGAGCATGAAATAATTGATATGCAACCCATTGACTTAACCGATTTGCTGGCTTATTCGTTAAGTAAGGGGGCAAATTACTTGGTGGTTAGTTCCGTAAGGGGTGAAACAAGAGCCGTTGTAAATGAATTGCAACATGCCGGGCTAAAAGTATTTGAAGTAAACAACCACACCCCATTGCCTTTTGCTAATAATTATAAAACACCGCATACACTAGGTATGGACAGGGTGTGTTCAATTGCAGGGGCTCAAATGCTTTTTCCGGAACGAAACTGTTTGGTGGTTGATGCAGGCACTTGCGTTACCTATGATGCCATTTCTACAAACGGTAGTTACGTTGGAGGGGCTATTTCTCCCGGATTAAACATGCGTTTACGAGCCCTACATGAATTTACCAGTAAACTACCGCTAGTTAAGCCGTTTTGGTTCAATAATTTAGAAGGAAACTCAACCGAAGAGTCCATTTTATCAGGAGTTTGCCACGGTTTGGTTGATGAAATAAATGGAAAAATAGCACGTTATATGGAGCATTACAACCCACTTCGGGTTATTTTAACTGGAGGAGATGCTGATTTTTTGGGTAAACACCTAAAAAATAACATATTTGTAGCTCCTTCGCTTGTATTGCAGGGTTTAAATCAAATATTATTATTCAATGTTAAAAAAGGCAATTGGCCTAATTAGTATAAGTTTGATGCCATTTTGGTGTCAGTTATCGGCTCAAAATCTCACAAAATCTCCTTACTCCTTTATAGGGCTAGGCGATTTGCATTTCACAGGAAGTGCTTGGATGCATGGCATGGGCCAAGTAAATCAAGCAATCAGTGGAACAACAATTATCAACAACCAAAATCCGGCCTCTTACAGCAAATTGCTGTTAACCACTTGGGATTTTGCCGGAACCGGAGCTTTGGGCACCATCAGTTCCGATAAGGGAGTGAGTAACGTTAACACCGGCTCTTTAGCTTATTTCGCATTAGGTTTACCTCTTTCTACAAAACTCAATTGGGGTTTTAGCTTGGGCCTAATGCCTTATAGCAATGTTGGTTATAACATCAATAGAACCGTTGTAACATCAACATTTACAGGCACAGAAACAACATCAGGTACAGGCGGAACTTCAAGGTTTTACCTCGGTAGTGGAATAAAAATCACCAAAAGACTCTCAGTTGGAGTAAACGGGTCATACATTTTCGGTAAAATTGAACGAAATGCACTCCTCAATATCCCAAGAAGCTTTAACATGTATAACCTTGCAGAAAGTGGATCAACTTATATTGGCGACTTCTTGGTAGATATAGGTGTTCAATATTCAGATACTTTCAGCTACAAAAAGCATAAATATAGTTGGGGTATTGGAGCCACATTAACCCCTCAAGCTAATTTGGCCACTACTAGTGATTTTAGTACCCGCACATTAGGGGTAGGCATTACCGACCCTAACAATGTGGGCAAGGATTCGATAAAATATAAAAATGATGAGCGAGGGGAGGTGCGTTTACCTTCATTAATGCAAACAGGTGTTTATTTTGGCGAGGAAGATAAATGGAGAGTAGCGGCAGATGTACAATACCAAAACTGGAGAAATTTCAGCTCATTTAATCAAGTAGACTCTTTAACAAGCAATACCACCTTAAAACTGGGCGCAAGTATTATCCCGAATATAGATGACGAAAAACACTACTTAAGCCGAATTGAGTATCGTGTTGGATTCAGGTATGATAATGGAAACATTTTGTTTAACGACAATAGAATAAAAGTATATGCAATATCAGCCGGACTAGGACTGCCACTAGGCAAAAGCAGGTCTAAATTAAACTTATCAGCAGAGTATATAGTACGAGGAACAACCCAATATAATTTAATTAGAGAAGAATATTTTAGGTTTACTGTAGGTGTGCTCATTTGCGATAGATGGTTTCAACGTTACCGATATGATTAATAAACTGTTCGCAATTATGTTTTTAATGGCGCTTATAGCCTGTGAGAATAATGTTGAAGAAGTGAAAAAAGTAGCTACTAACAACAATTATCCGATAGAAACAGGTAAAGACGTAGAAATAAATTATACAGACAGTGGCTTTACCAAGGCCTTGGTAAAAGCACCATTGTTGGAGAGATATGCAAATGAAAACAAGAACTATACTGAAATGCGAAAAGGCATTGATGTTACCTTTTTAACCAAGAGTGGTTCTATAGAAAGTTTCTTAAAAGCAAAATATGCAATCCGTTACGATAGGGAGAAAAAAATGATTGCCAAAAATGACGTGGTTGTGCTAAATATCAATGGGGATACACTTAGAACGGAAGAACTTACTTGGGATGAGACGAAACAAAGGGTTTATTCCCAAAAGTTTGTTAAAATCACCACCAAAAGTGAAATCATCATGGGTGATGGTTTTGAGTCAGATGTATCATTTAAAAATCCTAAAATATTTAAAATCAGAGGAATTGTAAGTACAAAGTAGG
>RDYC01000287.1:6835-15057 GCA_004293295.1 Bacteroidota bacterium | reverse complement strand
TATCCAGCCTAATACGAGAGGAACAAACACTGTAAGCACTATAGGAATGTGAATAGAAATGATGTACTGAATTGCTTTTTTGAGATTTGTATAGATTTTTCTACCCATTGCTACGGCATCTACCATTTTCGAGAGGTCATCTTCCAATAGTATCAGAGAGGCGGCTTGTTTGGCTATTTCTGTCCCTTTTTTTCCCATCGCAATACCTATGTGTGCGGCTTTGAGTGCGGGTCCATCATTTACGCCATCACCTGTCATTGCAACAACCTGGTTATTGGATTTTAGCGCATTGATCACTTTTAACTTGGCTTCGGGATACATGCGGGTAAAAATGTTGGTATCCATAACACGTTGCTTCAATTCTGCTTCATTCAATTTTACCAAATCATCACCGGCAATGGTTCTTTCGCACCCATTGAATCCGATTTGCTTTGCTATGGCTTTAGTGGTTGCAGCATTATCTCCTGTTATTATCTTTACTGCAATACCAGCCTGATAAAAATCCCGTAGCACTTTTTTAATATTTTTTTTGGGCGGATCATAAAAAGCCACAATCCCTTTAAAAACGCTTAATAAATCTTGTTGTTTATTCGGGTAACTTTTTCCGGTAAAATTTGACACTCCAACCCCCAAAACACGATAACCATCATTTGCCAGTAGTTGAATGGCTGTTCGTATTTGCTTTTTTTCAACCTCTTTGAGGTTAGCAATATTAACCAAGGCTTCAGGTGCGCCTTTCATGGCAATAATGCTATCACCCGCATTGTTATTAAATATATGTGTCATCATAGGTGGTACACCACCTAATGGATACTCATGAACAAGTTTATAAAGTGACCGCTTATCATCTGGGTTCGAATCTTGATATGCTTTATGCAAAGCCACCTCCATAGGGTCGAATGGAATAGGTTCGCTTGCCCACATTGCCAGTTCAATCAATTCTTTTTCATCATTGGCTAATGGCTGATTAAGTGCAACAATTTTATTTGTGGAGAGCAAAAAGAGTTTGGCCAAACTCATTTCATTTTCGGTAATAGTTCCTGTTTTATCGGTGCATATTACAGTTGCACTCCCTAATGTTTCAACCGTCTTCATTTGTTTCACCACAACTCCTATTTTCATTAATCGCCATGCCCCTAAGGCCATAAAAGTAGTGAAGGCAACAGGAATCTCCTCAGGCAAAATACTCATGGCTAAAGTGAGTGATTGTAGTAGACTATTTAATAAATTTTGAGTATGCCAAAAATTGATTGCCCATACTATTATAAAAACTATGGCTCCGATAATTGCCATCTTCTTCACAAAATTTGCAATTTGCAATTCTAATGGCGTTTTCTCTTCTTTAATATTTTCCAGGCTCGTTCCAATTTTTCCCAATTTGGTGTTATTACCAATAGCTGATATGGTTGCAATGGCTAACCCTGAAGCCACCGTAGTGCCATTATAAATAAAATTGTCTTCTTTTAACTTGTCTTTAAAAACCGCTAAGGATTCGCCTGTAAGTGTTGATTCATTCACTGAAAAATCGTTGGAATGAATAATTTTAGCATCTGCTGTAATTGTGCCTCCCTCTTCTACCATTAAGCTATCACCTATTACTAAATCTTCGCTTTTTATTTCCTCTACTTTGCTATTGCGAATTACTTTGCAGTTTGGCTGTGATAAATCCTTAAGTTTTTCTAATGCATGTTTACTTCTTGAATATTGAAATAATGAAATGGAGGTTTGAAAGACAATGGCAACAGTTAGAAAAATTCCGTCTCCTGTTTTGCCATTGATAAAGTAAATACAAGAAGCCACCAACAATAATATAATCATTGGATCTTTGATGATGCGCTTTGTTGTAACAACAATAGCGTTCTCCTTCTTATAATTTAATTTGTTAAGTCCAAATTTTTCTCTTGCAACTAACACTTGTTCGGCATTAAGTCCGTCAATATTGAAGTTGTTTGAAATCATTTTTATGTATTTGGGATGAATGTATATAGTAACGCAGAAGCGAAAATGGCCGTTACCCTATTCAGTTTAACCTTTATTCGGTTTTATTTTTTATCTTGAATTGTGCGTTTTTTTTTGCATATAAGCGGTCAAGTTCAGTATTATCAAATGCAGCTAGCATAATGGCCTACAATAGTTTTTTCACTTTTTCAATGATTGATAATTCTGTTTGGTTGTTTTGAACTTCACCTATCAGAAATCCATAAGGTTTAAGCGTTTCAAAATGATCGCATGTGGTTTTAAACATGGCAAGCATTGGAATAGCCAGAAAAACACCAGGAATACCCCAAACTAACTCACCAAGAACCAACGCTATTATTGTAAACAAGGGATTAATTTTTACCTGACGTCCTACAATAACAGGCTCAAGTATCCAACCTTGAATAAACTGAACTATGGCATAAGTAACAACAATACCTCCTAACAAGGTAAGACTTGCTCCATGTGCAGCCGATACAAACAAGGTGAGGGCTGTACCGGTAATATTACCTATAAACGGAATAATCTCCAGAAGCCCACAAAGGATAGCAAAAAAGATTGCATTTTTAACCCCTAACATACCAAAGCCTATCCCATACATCATCCACAAAAAAACTATCATTTTAGCAAGTCCAATAAGGTATTGTTGAGAAACATGAGCCGCACCATAAATAACTGTCATCATTTTTTCTTGATTTAATTTTATGGTGAGTTTAAAAACAAATTGCCTTAAGTGAATCCGATAATAGAGAAGTAAAAACACATAAGCCAATACCAAAACGAAGTTGGTTAAGATATAGGTAAATGAGCCTCCCACCAACTGCATTATTCCACCAATTGATGGTTGATCATATAATACAATTTGTGCTTGTTTCTCCAATGAAATACCAAAATGATTAAGTATGTAGTCCTGAACCTTCGCGGTACTTTTTATGGCTTTTTGCTTTATCAATGCAAAGTCTGTTGTTAATTCAGCAATTTCCCAACTTAGGATACCAATAGCACTCACGATAAGTATAACCAGTACCAGCAAACAAATTAATGCTGCCAGTCCTTTGTAGATGTTTTTTCTCTCCAACCATTTACAAAGCGGTAAAAAGAGCGTTGCAAGAATACCTCCAATTGCTAAAGGCATTAAAAACCCTTTCGTGAAATAGGATAAAAAAAGAACAAACAAAAATGCTAAGCCTTGTTTTATAAAAAGTGGCAGTTTCATGTTGTTGACTTAGTCATTATCATCCTCCTCATTTTGAATAGGATGAGTGCTTTGAACAGCATTAACCTCCGTATGTCTGATTTGCCCTCCCAGGTAACCTGTTCTGGCAACCAGTCCAAAGCTAATTAGCGAAATAAATAATACCACAAATGCTACCGTTCTAATGAGGATAGATTTTCTGAATGTTACAACCAATGCCAATATAGAAGCCACACCCAAAACAATTAAGGAGATGAATGCAAATAATGCGAACTCTTCGTGTGTTTTAATGGTGGTTTCCATAACACCTTGCAAATGCTCTACACTTTCCTCAGCACCTTCTCCGGTTAGATAAGCAATAACAGCCCCTATGGCAGAAAGTATAAAAACATAATATGCAGCTATTTTGGTTTGATTGCTTTTATCTCCAATTGCGTGTATCAATACAAGCGCGCCTAATATAGACCCAATAATAGGAAGGTGCGTAATGAGCAAGTGAATGTGTGTTTGGTTCATGATATGTGATTATTGTTTCATAAGATTTACTCTCGCATGTTTATTGAAAAAATAGCTGGTCATTGTTGGTATTGCTAGTTATTTAATGGCAACTATTTTTTCAAAAACCCTTCCTTTAACATTCGCTTATATACCACACTTGCAATCTCTTTAGTTAGCTTGTCAACACCTTTGGGGTCTGTAGTTTTAGTAATCGCGGTCCAGATAATTTTGTTATCCCAAATGGAATACACATTCACCTCAACGATATACGTTTTGGTGGTGGTAAAATAACCAGGTATTGAATAGCTATCCCAGTACCTGTAATAGTAACTGCCGAAATCCATGTAATAAGCGGGATAGGTGTTTATTCGAGTGGGCGTGTAAACACTATCCTTATCTACATCAATCAATCGCATGGTAATTGCTCCATCAAAACCATCTTTCCTGATTTTATTCCTGATGGCTTCTTCTTTATTTTTATTAAAGTTTTTATCCAGATATTGATATGACACTACTCCCTTTCCATCCAAATAAGAAGCCATTTGGTCTTCGGCCACCCTGTTTGCAACAGTTGTTTTAAACATTGCCACTACCAAGATTTTATTTAAATCATCTATAATAAACTCCCTATTCACCTCCCGCCAACTGCTTACTATCTTTGTAGATACACAGGCATCCATCAGCGTGATGATTATAGCGATTTGAGTAAGTTTAAACAACTTCATAATTTATTTGTGATTAACTATTGTGCAACCATACCATTAGGCTTAAAATGGCTGCTGTTATGGTAAGTTTTACGTACCACTCTCCAAGGATTTTTTGATGCACCATTGCTTTGTGAAATACCGTATTACACCTATAAAGTTTTACTTTTATATGGTTTAAAACACCTTGCAACAATTGCAGTTACTGCATTTTGAATGACTGTACCCATAATAACTTTAGACTTATCCTCTGATTTTCCGAGAAACAACTCCTTGCTCATGTATCCTGCCGCCAATGCAATACTTTCGTTTTTTATTTCCGGGCTATCTTCCAAACTATCGTAGATATTCCTGATTAAATTGTACGAACTGAAGTTGTTTAACGTTTCAAATAATTGCTGTCTTAATGCAACTTTGGCCTGAGTTTGTGCTTCCTGCAATGAAAAAATCTCCGCATCTAACCTGTCGCTGCTGTAGTTATTGCATTTATCTTTCATTTCATTAAGTAATTAATCATGTACCCCTTAACATATTTACGAAAGCTATTTCTGCAAAAAACACTTATAATAACAAACAACAACAAATAGCATCCGGAAATCACTAAAAACCCGTCATATGCATTACCTGTAATACTTCCTAACCAAAGTGCCAAACTAATATTGGAGAATACGAAAAACATTCCGAGTAATGCAACTGCCAGCATTTGTGTAACCATAAACGAAATCACATTAGCAGATTTTCGAATCAATTTGAGCTTGGCTAATTCAATGGTCGAACTGCCAAACTTTTCCGTTTTATCAATAAGTAACTCCACCAATGTTGTATTGTCTTTCATTGTATTTTAAACTTTCTCTTTTCGTAAATCCGTCATTTTTTCTTTTCCATCTGCGATTAAATCATCCGCACTTTGTTTGATGCTTTCTAATTTCTCCACCACTTCATCTACAATTTCATTGTATTTTTCTTTTACATCATCAACATACCTTTTTCCTTTATTGGCAATTTTCCGTCTGGTTATGCTCCCTTTATCCGGTGCAAATAAAATTCCTAATGCTGCTCCGGCAGCAAGTGCTGCTAAAATGCTTAAAGCTACTTTTCCTGTGTTCATATTGTTTTTTTTTAGTTTGAGTAAATGTTATTTTTATACTATTTTATCACCTCTAATAATCCTGATTAAAATGGCCATAGCTGCTAAAACAAGCAGCAGATGAAGTATGCCACCGCTATGGTATCCCAAAAAGCCAATCGCCCACAAAACGACTAAAATTACCGCTATGGTATAAAGTATATTGTTCATTGTATTTTTGGTTGAATAAAGAGTTAAAAGTTGCTTGACAAAGGTGGTGTTTATACCCATTAAAGGCATTACACAATTAGGTACAATAGTTATACAATTTACCAAATAGATAAGTGGCATTTAAGCCACAGAATTGGTTACTATTGAAGTTCGCCTAAATCGTTCTGTGAAAACCCATCTTGCGCAAACCTGTTCAGGTTATCAATGGTGGTGGCGGCAATGCCTTTTAATGCTTCGTTGGTTAAAAAAGCCTGGTGGCCCGTAATTAAAACGTTGGGGAAAGATGTTAACTGCTTAAACATTTCATCCTGAATGGGACGTTCTAAATGGTTGATGAAAAAAATAGGCTTTTCATTTTCGTAAACATCTAAACCTACAGCCGCAATCTTCCCTTCATTTAGCGCTTGTATTAAGTCTTGTGTATTAATGATGCCTCCACGTGCTGTATTAATCAAAAACGCCTCCTTTTTCATGAGGTTAAATCGTTGTTTGTTAAACATGTGCCGGGTGGTATCATTTAATGGGCAGTGAATGGAAATCACATCTGCATTTTTGCATACCTCATCTAATGAATGGTAAGTAATGCCAGTTTGTGCAATGAGTATTTCGTTTTGGGTTACATCATAACCTAATAATTTACACCCAAAACCATGCATAATGGCAGCAAAAGCAGCCCCCGTTTTTCCTGTGCCAATTATTCCAATTGTCTTGCCAAATAAATCAAAACCAACCAAGTCATCTAAACAGTAATTGTTTTGTTTCATGCGTTGCTGCCCTAATAAAATCTTCCTGTTTAACGTGAGTAATAATGTAACCGCATGCTCTGCAATAGCATGTGGCGAGTAGGAAGGGACGTTGGCAACCTTTATTCCAAGTTCTTTTGCAACTTTTAGGTTAACATGGTCATGACCCATAGAACGAAGTGTGATGTATTTTACTCCATGTGCATGGATTAATCTCAACACATCAGCCAAAGCATTATCGGAAGTGAACAATGAAACTGCACTAAACCCCATTGTCATATCAGCAGTATTGCTATTTAAAGATAGCGGTGTAAAAACAAGCTCCTGTTTGCCGTTTGCTTCATGTTGCAAAAAGTGTTGTTCATATTGTTGGGTGCTAAACACCAATGTTTTCATAACTTCTTACTTTAATGGCTGCGATATGTAATGCTTTGTTACGAGGCAAGGGCATGCGGTTGTCTTTGTTCAATATCCTTTCTATTGCTAACCTGGCCATTAAATAACTAAGCGTTGATTCTGCTCCTTGATTGAGATTAACATTGTGTTCTTCTACACCATCATAACACCCACCTGTACAAGGATTATATACAATTTGATGCAAGTTATTATCCCCTAAAAACCAATTGAAGGCAATAGTTGCCTCTTGCTTATAATTACTTTCAGGAAAAACCTGAGTAAACTTCTCCAACGCAATAATGGTGTAGGCCACATCTATGGGTTGCTCTCCACCGGCAACTGCCTCATTTACCTTATCTTTTAAATGCCATCCGTTGTTTGATATGACTTTGATTCGTGCATCAACAAATATCTTTGACAGCAAGAAGTCAACACTTTCTTTGGCAATTTGTTTGTATTCTTCGTTATGGGTGCTGAGGTAAGCACAAAGCATTGCCTCGGGCAACAGGCTATTGCCGTAGGTTAAGTAATTTTCAAACCAGTGCCAATTGTTGCTACTCTCATGTTTGTACATCTGCGCCAATCGGTTAGCAAACTTTTCAATGATAACAGTATTCTCGGACCTATTCTGGTAATGCAGCCCTTTAATGATAAAAGCCATTGCCCTGGTGGAATGGATGTTGTTTAAATGTGGCCATACTTTTTGCAACATGCTTTCTGCCAATTCACATAAGTTAACGGGTAATGTATCTTTTAATGAACTGACATAACCCAATGCCCAAACAGCCCTTCCTGTGCTGTCTTCTAGGTTCTCCCTGTAATTTTGCGGGGTAAACTCTTTGTATTCGTTTACATAATTTAAAAACAAGCCGTTGAGTTGCTGACAGTGTTTTATAAACTGTAAATAGGTATTGATTAAATTTATATTTGGTTCCGTTTTCTTCAAGTCATCATGTTGGCAGATTGCAATCAATGCCCTTGCATTATCGTCAAGGGTATATCCTGAATGCACATCAGGCATAGAAATTTTAGCAAATTGAATCATGCCAATATCTGTCGTCATTTTTTTGATGTGATTTAAATTGACAACCGGAATTTTATAACTCAATTGAAAAGCATTTGTTGTTAGCTTTTCAAAAAGCAAGGCATGAGCAATTGCCGAATTTTGCCAAGCTGTTGAGGCCATCTGGTGAAAACTATTGGATGAAATTTCGTTTCTTAATTGTTCATCATCCAGTAAACTAATAATGGCTTTCGACAGTTGTTCATCATCCTCAAACCCAACAATGATGCCACTGTTATTGCTAAGTACCTCTTTTGCGTGCGGAATTGGCGTGGAAATTACAGGGCAGCCACAGCTAACGGCATACGAAAATGTTCCACTAACCGCCTGATTAGGATCTTTAGAGGTA
>RDYC01000287.1:0-6825 GCA_004293295.1 Bacteroidota bacterium | reverse complement strand
GGAGGTATTCTAAAAGCACTGGCAATTGCAGGTATTCATTTACAAACCTTACATGTTCTTGAAGATGTAAGGTGATTACTTTTTCTTCAAGCATTCTTCTGTATTGCTCTCCTTCTTGTTTCACAATGGAGGGATGCGTTTTCCCCAACACCAAAAACAATACTTCTGGATGCGTTTTAACAACAGTTGATAACGCATTAAGGGTTGTTTCAATGCTCTTACTGGAACCCAATAAACCAAATGTAGAAAGCACCTTTTTATCAGATAGCTGATAATGTTGTTTCAGCTTTCTTCTGTCTAAAGGAGGCACCAAGTGTGTGCCATGAGGAATTACAGTAATTTTTTCAAGCGGAACACCGTACTCGTTTGTTAAAATGTTTAGGGCATTGGTGGTCATAACAACTACTGATGATGCTATGTTTGACATCTCTCTCACCCTTCTACGCAATCCGTCATTGGGATTTGGAAGCACCGTATGAAAAACAAATACAATAGGTTTACATATGTCATCAAAAAAGTGCTTGTATTCAATTTCCTTATTCGCAAAAAAGCCAAACTCGTGCTGCATTACAACAAGTTTAATGTGCTCGTTTTTATTGATAAAACCGGCTGTTTGGGCAAAGGACTTGGAATCATCGGTATTAAGAATATACTGGGGAGGTTCATTATAGGCATGTTGTTCTGCATCAGATTCTAATGCACAAATGGTGCATTTAAACGAGTTTTCATATTGGTTGTTTAACGCGTTGATTAAATCTTGTGAATACGTAGCTATACCGCATTCTCTTGGCGGAAAAGAAGTAATAAATAAAATTTCTGGAAGGCGAATTTTAGGACTTGTGTGCATTTGATGACCTGCATATAAAAGACCTCCCGTTGTTCTTTTAAATTTTAATTCGGCTATTGAATGATAACTGGTATTGTTAGATGTCATAAACGTAGTTTTAGTTTTTATTTATTCTTAATTCTGCCAACAACTCGCTTAAGTTAATCGAGGCTACTGCAATTCGTTCATCTGCGGCACCGTAGTAAATATAAAGTGTATCTTCTTCTAAAATAACTCCTGTTGGAAAGCAAACATTATTTACCTCCCCTTTAAGTTCCCATTCCTTTTCCGGAAAAAATAAAGGATAAGGTAATCGGGAGATTTCTTTTGCTGGATTTTCCAAATCAAGCAAAGCGGCACATGCAGAGTACACATAACCTTTAACGGTATCATGAACGCCATGATAGATAATCAACCAACCATCGGCAGTTTCTACTGGCGGACAACCACTGCCTATGTAACTTACTTCATGCGCAAATTTGGGCGACAATACGATGTGTTCGTCAAAATGCAAAAAATAACGTTGCCAAAATTCTATAGTTAAATCTTCGAGTTTCTCTATGGCTACTACAATTTGAATATCTGGCTTAATGCGATGAAAAATGCAGAATTTATTATTAATTTTTCTTGGGAAAAAAATGAGGTTTTTATCCCATAACAATAGTTTTCTATCTTGTTTTTCATGGCTTTTTTGGTAATCATTAAACCGTATGTACTTTTCATGAACGGTACCTTCTGCTTCTGTAAAATGTTTAAACTCTTCGTAGGTAATTTTAGGTACTATTACACCCTGTTTTTTCCAATGCACCAAATCGGTTGAGGTAGCCAATGCACCTAATGCGTTAATGCCATCATATGCTGTATAAGTAAGGTAATATGTACCTTCTATCTGCACTATTCGCGGATCTTCCAACCCTTGAAATTCATAATCAAATTGGGGACAAAGTAATGGTTTATCATTTCGGCTTACAACAACCATTGGCGAGGACAACTGGCAATAGCCGATTGTAGAATAATTATCTTTTGTTACTGCTCTGTAAAACAGGTGTATCACCTCCCCTACTTTTATAACCCCCGGATTTAATACGCCTTCGCATTCAAAAATATTGGTTGTTTTATGCAACACAATACCAAGCTTATTTACATTAATCATTATTTAGTATTATCACGTCAGCTTTCCGGTATTTTCCTTTTCCTGCTTCTTTAATGCTTTTACGGCCTTCTTTTCCTTTGCTGTTTTTGTCGGGGCTGTTTTATCCGATTTTTTCTTACCTTCTTTCTGCTTTGCCATTGGTATTATTTTTAATGTAACTACTTTTTAGTTTATTCCTCGTAACCGCTTTTTATTACTGTGGTAATCATCTTAAACTGCTCGTTGGCCGTAAAACTATGTTTGGCGTGTGCAGGGATGATGATCCCTTGACCTAATTTTAGGAGTATACTTTTATCATCAATTTTTACTTCGGCATTGCCATCAATAATTTGAATATAGGTATCAAATGGTGTTGTTTTTTCGCTTAACTCTTCACCGGTAGCCATGGATGTGGCCGTGATATTGCCAGTGGTTTTTTTTATGATAGTTCTGCTCACCACTGCATTGGGTACATATTCAATTATTTCTATAATAATATGTGCCTTGGCTTTCTCTAGTTGCTTTTTGATATCCATTGATTCGTTTTTTAATGTATAATTAAAGTACTTGACCTAAAGTATCCCGATGTTGTTCGGTTTATAACTTAAACCCAACCGTAAGTTGTACCAATTGGTTCTTATATCTTGGGGTTGAAGATGTTTCATTTTTATGATTAGCCTGAACATCCCAACTGAATCTTCCTGACAGCAGAAAATTGCCATAAATGAAGTCTGCTCCAACTACAAACCCTAAGATATTATTGCGAACATCTTCGTTATCAAACTCTTGTTTTTGTTGCGTTTCGTTTGTTCCAAATGTATACTCATCCTTTTGCGTTATCAGGTAAGAAAATTGCGGCCCTGCAACTATTGTTACTATCTCTATTGGTTTAAACTGAACCTGCAGTGGTACATCTATAAATGTTGTTGTGCGGGTGGTTGAGTAAGGAAATCCGAATATAAAACCGGAACCCTTAAATCCTTTTTGAGAAATAAGCAACTCCGGTTGCACACCTATAAATTTTCCTATTGGTATGCCAAGAAATAATCCACCTGCAAAACCCACTTTTGAGTCTGCTACAAATTTCTCCCCTTTTGAATCCCAAACATTTGCCAAATTGATGCCGGCTTTAGCTCCAAATTCTATATTCTCACGCCTATCTTGACTTTGGACTTTATAAGCAGACAGGCTTAACATGATTGTTATACTAAGCGTATATATGATGTGTTTCATTATTAACTTGTTTAAAGTACATTGGATGAACTGTAGTATTTAATTAGACTCCAACCTTTGTTATACTTTGATGTTACTTTTTGTCTTTATCTTTAACTGTAAAATTTTTAAATGCTGTTCCCAGTTCATCCATATCGCGGCTAAATTCTATTTTGAAGGTTTCCCAGTTGGTTTTATTATCCGTCTTAAACTCAGCAATCTTCTTTTTCATATCTGAATTTTTTCTATTTAACTCTTCAATCTCTTTTATGTACTCCGCTTTAGCCTCTCCCTTTTGTTTGGCAATTCTGGTATTAAATTCTTCCAGGCTTTTTTCATTTGCGGCTATTTGCTCGGCAGTGGTTTTTTTATACTCTTCCATTTCCATATGATAAGCTGCATTTTCTCTTACTAGCTCTTCGTTGGCTTTGGCCGCTTTCTCCTCGGCATTTTTCACCTTTTCTGTTGGTCCTGAACAATTTGAAAGAAACATGCCAACCATTAAAAATGCTGTGGTTGTAGTAATAACTGATATTTTCATTGTAAGTTGTTTATGTTGTGAATAAATTTTCACAACAGGACAAAGGTGCAACACTATCTCTTGTGGTGTGTTATACAATTCGTCTGAATAGTTATATCATTTGCCTGCAATCGGTGCAGACTTGTTAGGTGAAGGCAAGGATGTTACCTCTGCATACTCGAATTGGCAATGATTACGGATAATAAATAATTGCTTCTTTGCGAGTTGATTTTAATATTCCAACCATAATTGCATAAATGAATAGACTAATTAGGGAAGAGAAAAAACACCAAACAGATAGCACGTATTGGTGGTAAAAAATGGTAGTAATGTAATAAGAAATTAAAATGGTGGCTCCTAACATCCACATGTGTTTAATGTGCGAAAAAAACAACGGTAGTATTGTTGCTGAAGCGTACAAAATAATGACTGTAATTCTTAATGAGGAGGGATAGTTTTGTATATAGGCAATATGATGGCCGACAATTTTTGCTTCAACATGAAAAATCATTAAACAATAAGCCAAATATAAACCAACCGCTACTCCAGAACCGACCAATAACCTTTGTATGGGTTTTCTTGCGGACTGTTTCTCTGTTAACAAAACAGCAATAGGTACCCAAATGGGCCAAACAATTTGTGCAAAGCCCAAAAAAATGTAAGTATATACTTTAGAAACAATCAGGTTATCAGGATTCGGAAGATTAAGCCATAACATGCCTTCTGATAATTGCTGTATTGCAAAAATTAAAGGTATACCTGCAAATAATAGCTGTGTTGGGTGTTGCGCCTTTTTAATGCTTGCTACACCAATAACTGTAAGCACAATACTTGCACCGAAACTTGCACTCGCGGAAAAACACATGTTGTTTATATATTATAGATTAGTTTATGCGGCAGTAACTTATGCATGGACACTTTTAAACGCTTTTCCAAAATTTTTAATCACATCGGTAATCATCATGGTTGCCATAGATTGTTGTTTTAAGGTTATATCTGCTGCTAACCCATGAATATAAACTCCGACTATTGCTGCATCAATAGGAGAATATCCTTGTGCCAAAAAGGAGGTGATGATACCGGTTAACGCATCACCAGAACCGCCCTTGGCCAAACCGGCATTTCCTGTTGTATTGTAATATTGTTTTTCGTCCGATACAATGGCTGTTTGACACCCTTTTAAAACAATGATAATCCTATATGCTTTAGCCTTTTCAATGGCCGTGCTTATTCTGGCATTGGTATTCCCGTGTTCTCCAAAAAGCCGGTCAAACTCTTTTGCATGTGGCGTGATAATGGTACTATTGGGAATGTTATTTAATAATTGTTTATCTGTTGATAAAATATTCAAGGCATCTGCATCTAACAGGAGTGGCTTTTTACCATACAGCATCACATTCGCCAGCAATTCTTTCGCAGCATGATCTGTGCCCAAACCAGGACCCATTCCAACGGCTGAAAATTTTTCAGGAGGAAAGGGTGTTTCTTCTCTCATCATTAGCATTGCTTCCGGAATAGCACATTGAAGGATATAACGTTCTTCTGTTGGTACATTAACCGTTAATAAACCCACACCCGACCTTAGTGCGGATTTTGCTGCTATTACTGCTGCCCCCATATACCCCATTTTGCCCGCTACCAGCAGCGCATGGCCATAATCGCTTTTATCAGAAATAATCTTTCTTCTCTTTATAAGAGATTTAATATCACTTCTTTTAATGTTGACCATCTCTTGTGCCGCCTTTAACTAATTTTATGCTCTTGTCTATGCTTTTCTTTGGTGAATTGGATTGACGTGAAACCTGTCTAAAGATGGTATGCTCGCGTATCTTTTTGGATTTTTTCCCCAGAAGATAATAAGTCGTAACCGATATAAAAATAAACAAGTTCGTCAGTACAACCCACCATATCAGGTTCATTCCCCAAAAATCATAATTGTAATGATACATCGTATTGATTTTAAATTGTGGTTATTAATGAAAATGCAAAAAAAGATTATCCTTTGATCGTCTCACCTTTTTTAAATGAACCAAATAATCATTAAAGTCATCTCTGTAACCTAAGGCCAGCAATACCGAACTACATAAACCCCTTGACCTTAGGTTTAATAATTCGTCTAGTTTGGTATGATCAAATCCCTCCATTGGCGTGCTGTCAACTTCCTCCAGTGCAGCAGCTACTAGGCCAACACCCAAAGCAATGTATGCTTGTTTTGCACTCCATGTCAGGTTGTCGCTATCGCTATTCTTCAACTGATTTTCGATGTACCCCTTCATTTGCTTTAAACTATCTAAGGTAACATTTCTTTCTTTGGCTACTAACTGTATGTAAGCATCTATCCTTTCTAATGTTAACTTATCCCAAGCAGCAAATATGAGCACTGCAGAGGCTTCAGTAATTTGTGGTTGCATCATGGCAATGGCTTTCATCCTTGAAAGTATTGCTTCATCCTCAACTACCAAAATGGAATATGGTTGTAATCCAAACGAAGAAGGTGCTAACGAAATAGCATCCAATATGCTATCCAATTTTGCCTTTGGAATTTTCTTCCCGTTCATTCTTTTGGTGGCATATCGCCAGTTTAGCGCATTAATAATTGTCATGGGTATTGCTATTTAAATAACACATCAAAAATCACTTTTCTTCACAGAAAAATGTTGCATAACTTTAGGAATAAGTTACATGATTTATCAGGATAGATACATTAAAAACGTGTTGTGATTCCGGGGCATTTTATGTTTAGCGCGTGGTGGTTTTGTGCTGTTTAAAATACCTTTTAAACAGCCAAGTACTTTTCAACGCTTCTGTCTCTTGGTTAAAATTATTTGTACCGCTCTTAATGTTGTGCATACTTTGGTTTAGGTTATTCTCGAAAGCTGTATCACTTAATAAAATCCCCAAAATTTTTCCAATATCTCTCAGGTAATATTCGATCGCATCAATAGACACAATCTGTCCCTCTAACTTCAAAAATCTCCATACAGTACCCGATGTCACAGATCCATAAATAATCGGAATCTGATTTCCCTCTTCCTCATTAAATAATTGAGCGGCTAACATCTCGGCTGCACACTGCCCGAAACCAGCCTTAATATCTTCTTTTTTAGCTTCAACAAGGGTAATCACAGGGGCGCT
>RDYC01000005.1 GCA_004293295.1 Bacteroidota bacterium | reverse complement strand
ACCAAGGATAGTACAACAACATATCCTGTAATGTACATGCATGATGGCCAAAATTTATTTGATGCCGCCACCAGCTTTAGCGGAGAATGGGGCATTGATGAAACCCTGGCAGCTAAAGAAAAAACTGGAGATAAAGGTTGCATTGTTGTAGGCATTGATAATGGTGGAGGCAGCCGTTTGGATGAATATTCACCTTATAAAAATCCTACTTACGGAGGCGGTGATGGCGACTTGTATACCCAATTTCTCACCAACACACTTAAGCCATATATAGATGCCAACTACCGCACAAAACCGGAAAGAGAATTTACAGGAATAGCAGGTAGTTCTATGGGCGCATTCATCTCTTTATATGCGGCAATAAAGCAGCCTAATACATATGGTAAGGTGGGAATATTTTCCCCGGCCTTTTGGTTTAGCGATTCGTTACGAAAATTTGTGGCCACTCAAACTAAAAGCCAACCAACTCAATTTTACTTTGTAGCCGGTGCCAACGAAAGTTTAAGCCTGATTAAAGATATGGATACCATGGTTAGTACCTTAAAAGCCATTGGTTTCCAAGAACATGAAATATCAACACACGTGAAAGCCGATGGAGCCCATAGTGAGTGGTTTTGGAAACGAGAATTTGGCCCATGTTATGATTGGCTATTCAGTAAAACAACCAACTCAACACAGGAAATTGCCCAATTACCTAATAACAAACTCAACATTTATCCTAACCCGGCACGCAATAACTTTAGCTTAAATAGGGCTGCTGATGTATTGATTTTAACCAATCAGCAAGGCAAGGAAGTAGCACGTTGGCATAAGGTTTATCCTAACCAGCAGCTATCGCTGCACCAAGTTAAACCTGGCATTTACTTCTTAAATATACAGGTTGGATCAACAAGCACAACCGAGAAACTGGTGGTTGAATAAACAATTTAGGCGGTGTTTATAAATTATCAATAACTAAACACACTGATTGATTTAAATAATGGGTAAAACCACTACTTTGCAAATATGAGTACGAACCTCAATAACAAAAAGGTTATTTTCAGTTGGACCATGTATGACTGGGCCAATTCTGTTTTTTCGCTAGTTATAGCCACGGCCATTTTCCCTATTTATTTTAACAAAATGTGCAAAGTAGCCTCTGAGGCCCAAGGAGGTTTAGCTAATGGGGTTTATCATCTGCGAATACTTGGGATGAATGTAATTGGCACAGAACTTTACTCTTATGTACTATCGGCCGCCTTTTTAATTGTTGCCATAATTACCCCATTATTATCAGGTATTGCTGATTTTAGGCACAACAAAAAGCTGTTCCTAAAAATCTTCTGTT
>RDYC01000286.1 GCA_004293295.1 Bacteroidota bacterium | reverse complement strand
TTCAATTGGAGAGCCTTGGAGTTGTCTATCTTCATTAACATACCAAGTATTATCTGCTTTAGGTGCTACATTTCCTCGAATTCCTAATTGTATAGAGCCATAAAAAGAGGTTTCTTTTTGAAAATTGAAAAAGTCATAACCAATCCCTCCATTCAGAAAATAAGAAGAGTACTTGAGGTTAACAGAACCTGAATTTTGGAAAAGCCCGGTAATGTTATTTGTATTGGTTAAATCGGTTACATAAACCGATCTTGTATGTCCGTTAAAGCCGATGAACGGATAAAATGAGCCAAAGTCTCCTTTTAAATTGACAAACAATTTTGCAGAAAAATTTATCATGTAAAAATCTGCATTAACCTCATACTTATCATTAAAAGATGCGTTTGAACCCGTGATGAACTCAATACCGCCCGAAAACACATCAAACCTTTCCATTATAGAAATTCCGGTCATGAAGGTTGTGTTGTTAATAGCAGGTGCACCTTGTTTTTTGAGAATTTCATTAAGTTGAATGGCGTTGGAAAAATTAACAGAAGGCACCAGTAAATAGATATTTGTTCCGTAATGAAAATATTTTTTCTTGAAATTGGAGTCATTAGAAAAACGATTTACACTACTATCACGAGTGTTTAAATCTTGCGCTGATACATTAAACGCAATACCAGCCAAAATAACCAACCAAATTCGCCCCATTATTTTTGTGATAGGAATAAGCCTTGATATTTGCATAAACTATTTATTTATGTGAATGTAATACGAATTAGATAGATTTAAATCTACCGACTAGGTAATTGTTTAACAAAATAAATGATTTTATCAATAAAAAACCGCCTATTTAGCAGCGTTTAATCAATTCAACGGTAAGTATTATTTGTTATGAAGAGCAGCCGGTGTAAATGGAGTATTTTATGCTACCTATACATCATGGCACTTATATTTATACACCCACAGGTCTGCGAGAGTGAAAACACCTCAAAAAAAATCCTCCATAGCTTTTACACCACGGAGGACTCTAACCTTAATCTATTTGCTATTACAAGCTTACTGATTCACAAACTCAAACTGGCTCTTATCGTTTAACACAATGAGTATGCTCGAATCTTTCTTAATCTTACCGCCAAGAATTTCTTTTGATAACTCATTTAAGATGCGCTTTTGCAATACCCTCTTAAGTGGCCTTGCGCCAAATTGTGGGTCGTAGCCCAATTGTGAAAGCCAATCTAATGCTTCATCCGTAGCACTGATTTCGATACCTTGATCAGCCAGGTTTTGTTGAATGCCCTTAAACTGGATATTTACAATCTCGCGCACGTTCTCCCGGCTTAATGGGGTAAACATCATCACATCATCAATCCGGTTTAAAAACTCTGGCCGTATGGTATGTTTTAACAAATCCATCACCCCTACTTTGGCTTCCGCCATTTTATCCTCTTTGTTCAGGTCATTATAATCTTCAAACTTTTCTTGTATAATGTGTGAACCGATATTAGATGTCATGATGATGATGGTGTTTTTGAAATTGGCGATTCGTCCTTTGTTATCCGTTAAACGCCCATCATCCAACACTTGCAACAAAATATTAAACACATCAGGATGTGCCTTTTCAATTTCATCCAACAAAATCACTGAATACGGCCTTCTTCTCACGGCTTCAGTTAGTTGTCCACCTTCTTCATAGCCCACATAACCCGGAGGTGCACCAATTAAACGGCTTACAGTATGCTTTTCCTGATACTCACTCATATCAATACGCACCATAGCCGTATCTTGGTTAAACAAATACTCAGCCAATGCTTTGGCCAACTCTGTTTTACCTACACCTGTTGTTCCTAAAAAAATAAAGGAGCCAATAGGTTTTTTAGGGTCGCTTAACCCAGCCCTACTTCTGCGTATGGCATCTGCAATCGCCTCAATGGCCTCCTCTTGTCCAACCACACGTTTATGCAATTCATCCTCTAAATAAAGTAGTTTCTCTCGCTCACTTTGCAACATTTTGGTAATAGGAATTCCCGTCCAACGACTCACCACACCAGCAATATCTTCACTGTCCACTTCTTCCTTCACCATGGCACTATCACCTTGTTGTTCCACCAGTTTTTGCTGAAACTCTTCCAGTGTGTTCTCCGCCTCTTTCACCTTGCCATAACGGATTTCAGCCACTTTTGCAAAGTCACCATTACGTTCTGCAACCTCAGCTTCATGTTTTAAATTTTCAATGGCCGATTTGGTTTGTTGAATACCATCCACCACTTGTTTCTCGCTTTGCCATTTGGCTTTTAAGGTATTTCGTTCCGCTTGCAAATTGGAAATATCCTCACTCAATTGTTTCACCTTCTCAGGCTCTCCTTCACGCTTAATGGCTTCCCGCTCAATTTCCATTTGCATAATTTTGCGGTCTAACTGGTCTATTTCTTCCGGAACAGAGTCAATTTCAAGCCTTAATTTTGAGGCAGCCTCATCCATTAAGTCAATGGCCTTATCCGGTAAAAACCTATCGTTAATGTAACGTTGCGAAAGCTCTACAGCCGCAATAATGGCTTCGTCTTTTATACGCACCTTATGGTGTACTTCATACCGTTCTTTTAATCCGCGTAAAATAGAAATGGCACTTTCAGTATCCGGCTCATCAACATACACTTTTTGAAAACGCCTTTCCAGTGCTTTATCCTTTTCAATATAACGCTGGTATTCTGATAATGTGGTTGCACCAATAGAACGAAGCTCACCGCGGGCTAATGCCGGTTTTAAAATATTGGCTGCATCCATAGCACCTTCTCCTCCACCTCCTGCACCCACCAAGGTGTGAATCTCATCAATAAACAGCACAATTTCACCATCACTATCAATCACTTCCTTTACTACTGATTTCAGCCTTTCCTCAAACTCTCCCTTGTATTTGGCACCAGCTATTAAGGCACCCATGTCTAAAGAAAAAATGCGTTTTGATTTTAAATTTTCAGGCACATCACCACTTACGATGCGATGAGCTAAACCTTCGGCAATGGCTGTTTTACCCACACCCGGCTCTCCAATTAATACCGGATTATTTTTGGTTCTGCGTGATAAAATTTGCAGTACCCTCCTGATTTCTTCATCGCGCCCAATAACAGGGTCAAGTTTGCCAGCCTGCGCTAAATCGTTCAGGTTTTTGGCATATTTACTCAGTGATTGGTATTGTGATTCTGCACTTTGGGAAGTTACCTTACTTCCTCCACGCAATTCGGTGATTGCTGCCTTTAAGGCTTTGGGTTGTACACCAGCATCCTTTAGTAAATTGGCTATTTGGTCACCAGCCTCAAGTAAACCCAACAACAGGTGTTCTACCGACACAAACTCATCGCCATACTCCTTTAAAAACGTTTGCGCTTTAGCCAATGCCTGATTTGCCCCATTGCTTAAATACTGACCACTGGTGCCCGATACCTTGGGGTAATTTTTGACAATGGCCTCCACAGCCTGTTCAATCCGCTGCGGATTGGCGTTTACTTTTTTAAGCAAATAACTGACTACATTTTCATCTGTTTCAATCAATGCTTTTAGCAAATGCCCCGTTTCAATGGCTTGCTGTCCATTAATGGTAGCCAATTGTTGTGCCTGCTGAATTACTTCTTGCGATTTGATGGTATAATTATTAACATTCATAATTGCTTGTTTCATACACCAATTGTTTGTTAAAATGGTATTGGTGTAATAAGCCTTGCTCAATATCAATTCCAAAGGAAGATTTAAGCTATTTTGGCGTGATTTAAAATCTTATCTATGAAAAGATGGCTTGATATATTAACGAAACTAATGATAAAGTATCCTAAAAACGACAAAAAGGCCAATTCTTAACTGAATTGGCCTTTACAATTTAAATATTGGAGAAGTTTACTTTTTTGAATTATACCCAATTGAAATTCCTAATCTAAAACCTTCTTTTGTTGGTATGCTGGCCCAAATGTTTACCGGAATATTCATTTTACCAGACTTAAATGTTTTACCAAAAGCAACCACCAACGCAGAGGCCAGTCTTGCTTCTCCGCGGCTATCAATGGTCTTTTCAAGTTCATAATTGGTAACACCCATTTTTTTCAGCTCCGTTTCAGTATAGTATTTCCCATTTACCTCAGCCAATTGTTTATAGGAGGCCAAGCTAATAGTTGGTCCGATGGCAATTTCCCAACCATGTTTGTTATTTCTAAAACCGTTTAACAAGGTAATACTTGGGATAACCAGTTGTTGGTCAACTCCGGTTAACATGGGGATAAACTCGAACAATGCCTGGTAATTGCCTTCATTTAAATATTGTTTTTCAAACTGATACCCAAATTGGAACATGGTAGGATATATTTCATAACCACCTTCACTTTTAGATGCTGTTAGTCGCTGCACTTGATGACCAAAAAGAAAGGTGTAGCCAAACCTGGGACCTGAGAGGTTAAGCCTACTTTTGTTGGGGTTATTGATTGAATTTTCGTAGTCGAACTTCTTGGTTAACCTCAATACAACTTCTTCTGTATTTGATAGCCCAAACATTTTACGGATGGTTATGCTTGCCATTTGTTGCACCTCTAGCGGGTAATTAAGGTATTCATCTACCGCAGTTTTTTCAACTGTTCCGGTTTTTACATTAATTAGCCTAAACGTTGCGATAATGGTTTGCCCATATAACTCCACGCTACCGGTAAACATGTAATCTGTTTTAATGGTATTGCCAACTTCAAGCAAACACAGCTTGCCATAACAATTGGCAATGTTCAATTTGTTTTTATCAACCAAGTAAACCACATCATACCTGTCTGTAACATCAAATGTATCTAGCTTTTCCAATTCAATCCTCACCAGATTGCCCATTTGCTGGGGATCAAGACTGAGCCCTTTTGTGTCAATATTAAGTACAGTAATAGTGGGACGTACATTTTGCGCTGAGGTAAGTTGTAACCCTGCAATAACCATTGCAAAGGCAATCAGTAGTTTTGTTGTGTTTTTCATAGCAGTAAAATTTATAACACAAAGATGTTTCGAAAGGTATTACCGAAAAAAAGCCTATTCCATTACTTCTGAGGTATTTTTAATACAAATTGCAACTAATAAACCTACCCGATAGAATTTTGCATTTTTTGCAAAAAGAACCCAAACAAATGGTATTTTGCAGCACCATGAGCTATGCAAAAAATTTACAACTTCAATTTTTAGAGAAAATAAAGAGTACTCTTCCAGCCAACATTTCTTTGGTGGATGAGTTGGCCGAATTATTGCAAACAAGCAACGACAGTGCTTACAGAAGATTAAGGGGAGATACGATATTAGATATTGAGGAGTTAACCAAAATATGCGCCCACTTTAGGGTGCCTTTTGAAATTACCATGCAGCCTAAGGCCGGTGGATTGGTTACCTTTAGCTACAATAGACTAAAAGATGAAAAAGATGGTTTTAAAACCTGGTTTCTCAACTTGTACCTCAACATCCAACAAATAGCCGATGCCTCGGTAAACAAAATTGTTTATGCCGCAGATGATGTGCCTTTATGGCATCACTTTACGCAAGATAACCTCACTGCCTTTAAACTATTTTATTGGCAAAAAAGTATCTTAAGCAGCCCGGAGTTTAATGAGTTAAAATTTCGTGAGGAGCATATTCATCCGGAATTGATTGATATTGCCAGAAAAATTACAGAAGCTTATAACCACACTGAATCAACGGAGATATGGACTGAGGATACCCTAAACAGCACCTTAAAACAAATTGAGTACTTTTGGGAAAATGATTTTTTTGAAGATAAACAAACCGCATTAGCAATTTGTGATGCTGTTGAAAGTGAAATTATTTTGTTAAAAAGCAAGGCCGAAAATGAAAGTAAAATTCCTGCTGATGGCCATAAGAGAAATTTTAGTTTATACCAAAGTGAAGTAATGCTTGGAAACAACAGCATTATTGTTTACACCAACAACAACAAAACTGCCTTTGTTAGCAACAATACGTTTAATATTATGAGTACCACCGGCAAAGCATTTGTAGATGAAAATGAAATGTGGATGAGTAATATTATGAAAAAATCCATTCTCATCAGTGGGGTTAATGAGAAACAACGCAATAAATTTTTCCGTTTGTTGATGCAAAAAATAAGCGATTTACGGCATAAAATTGTTTAGTGCAAGTATTTACCTAAACTTAGCTGCGGCCAAAGTAACCAGTTATCTGTTGAGTATGCAAATGCTTCAAACCTATCGGCATAAAAATAACGTGGCACAAAAACATTTATGCCTCCCCTTATGTAAAAGCAATTATAGTTGAAATTTTGGGTTAATGACAGCCCCACTACCGGTGTAATTTTTAACTGATTGGGCAAATATCGGCTTACGATGTATAGTGCTTGCATCCCGGCATTGGCATCTAAGTGAATTTTTCTATTAATATAAAAATGGTATTGATATTGAATGGGAAAAACCAGGTAATTTAAATCGTCAATAAGGGCAAATTTATCTGTGGTTGGTCTCCATGTTGCTCCTACAAGCAAAAAGTGGTGATAACTTTTGAGTCGAATATTAGCATGTACATCGAACAACTCCGAAGGGCCAACCAAATTTAAGCCTGCACTCGGCAACCAATGCTGTGATTTTACGCAATAAGAGGCGCATAATATCATCAACAAAAGGATTAACCTCATCTGCTAATTTCTTTAGCTGTATAAAACTTCAATCCAATTTTACTTGCGTAATCAACAATCGCTTTAAAATCTTCATAGTCCACATTTAGCTGATCGGAATGTTCTAACTCACCTTTGTTAATTCTATGGCAGTATAAACTAATTGCCTGACGGCTACTTTTAGCTTTATCTAACGCCTCAAATACCTCCTTTAATGCGAGTTTTTGTTTTTTATCTATGGTGCATCCATAAAAAACGCGTACACCATTAAATCTATAATAAATCTGGTCTACATCAGCTAGTTTTTTATGTGCATAAGGGCTGATAATTTTTCTAATACTTCTAAATCGTTTTAATAAAAAACGATCTGTTTGTTCTGTAAAATCTCCATATGGGTAGGCAAAAGTCTCTGTATAAACCCCATCTGCATTCATTATACTGTCCATATTGAAGATTTCATTTTGCATATAATCATCAATAGTATATGAGTATAAATATTTATCTGCATGAATATGCGTGTAAGTATGGTGGGCCATTTCATGTCCATCTTGCATCATGATTTTCAATTGAGCCCTGCCGGCTGAATCTATGAGCTGATAGGATTGAATATAAAAAGTTACTCTAGCGTTCTTTGATTTTAAGTAATCACGAACGTCAAACCAGTGGTGAGGAGGCACATCTGTTGTAAGAATAATTCCCGGCCCTAACAATTTGTAATCTTTATCCTTATTACAAGTTGTTAAAACAGGTAACACCAGCATCCAAAGCCAATATTTATATTTAATAGCCATTTTAGGTGTAAAATTAATAAAAAACTGTAATTCCTTATCAAATTACAAAAACTATATTCGCATTTTATTTAATTAAATGGAATTAGCAAACAGATTAGCTTACATAAATGAACCACAAACCATAGCCATGGCCAAAATGGGCAGGGAACTTGCGGCAGCAGGTCATGATGTAATAAGCCTTAGTTTGGGAGAGCCTGATTTTGTAACGCCTACTCATATTGTTGAAGCGGCAAAAAAAGCCATGGATGAAGGTTTTACCTTTTACACTCCGGTAGCCGGTTTCCCGGAACTTAAACAAGCCATTTGCCAGAAATTGCAACGAGATAACAACCTTATTTACACCCCTGAAAACATTCTCGTATCCACCGGGGCCAAACAGAGCATCATGAATGTGGTGATGTCGGTTATTAACCCTGGCGATGAGGTAATTATACCCACCCCTTACTGGGTGAGTTACAGCGAAATGGTTAAACTGATGGAAGGGATACCCGTGTTTATTGAAAGCACTGTTGAACAAAACTACAAAATTAATGCGGCTCAATTGGAGGCCGCTATTACCTCAAAAACCAAGGCATTTATGTTTTCATCGCCTTGTAACCCTACCGGTAGCGTTTATAGCCATAGCGAACTTCTGGCGTTAGCCGAAGTATTTGCCAAATATCCGAATATCATGATATTGAGTGATGAGATTTATGAATACATCAATTTTACAGGAAAACACGAGAGTATAGCGCAGTTTGATTTTATCAAAAATCAGGTGGTTGTATAGGATACATTGCAGCAAATAAAGAGGTGGTTAAAGCAGCCGATAAGATACAAGGACAATATACCTCAGGAACCAACGCCATTGCACAACGCGCCAGTATTGCCGCATTAAACGGGCCCTTGGACCCAACGTTGGCCATGCAAACCGCATACCATAGAAGACGCGATTTGGTGATTGCCGGACTTAAACAAATTAACGGATTGGTATGCAATATGCCCGAAGGCGCATTTTATGCATTCCCCGATATTAGCTACTTTCTCGGCAAATCATACAACGGACAATCCATTAAAACAGCCACTGACCTGTGCATGTACATCTTAAACACTGTTTATGTATCAATGGTTACCGGTGAAGCTTTTGGAGCACCAACATGTGTGCGGATTAGTTATGCCACAAGTGATGAAAAACTAATCGAAGCATTAAAACGAATTAAACATGCATTAGAACAACTTGTATAAAAGTTTATACCTAACAAATACCACCAATGGATAATATTATAACTAGATTTAAAGGGTTAAAGGCACTTGTAGTTGGCGATGTGATGATTGATGCCTATTATTTTGGGAAGGTTGATCGTATTTCACCGGAGGCGCCCGTTCCGGTAGTTGCCGTACAACACAAAGAAAGCCGGTTAGGCGGAGCAGCTAATGTTGCCATGAACTTAAAGGCATTGGGAGCAAAGCCGATTGTATGTAGTGTAATTGGGCATGATAAGGATGGGGATGATTTAATGGCTCTTTTTAAGGCACAAGATATTGGTATTTCCGGTATTGTTCAATCCAAAGAACGGGTTACAACAGTTAAGCTCCGGGTAATTGCCCAATCTCATCAAATGTTGCGTATTGATAGCGAAGACACCTCACCTATTAATACCGTTGATAGCTTTGAGTTGGTAAAAAAAATACATGAATTATTGATTGATGCGGACGTGCTCATTTTTGAGGATTACGATAAAGGGGTGCTTACCGAGCATAACATCAAACAAATTATTGCAGAAGCTCATAAAAAGGGAATTCCTGTGGTGGTTGATCCTAAGAAGCAAAACTTTAAGCATTACCAAGGAGCCGACTTGTTTAAACCAAACCTAAAGGAGTTAAAAGACGGATTAAAGACCGATATTGATATTCATAACAAACCAGCCTTTGAAGAGGCCATTAAAGGCATGATGAAGGACATGCAATTAAAATATGCCATGATTACGTTGAGTGAAAAAGGCGTGATGTGTACAGATGGAAATAACTTTGCTTATATCCCTGCTCATATCCGAAAAATAGCAGACGTGAGTGGAGCGGGTGATACCGTAATTAGTGTAGCTGCTTTGTGTATGGTGCTAAATATGAAAATGGAACAAGTTGCAGCTATCTCTAACCTTGCAGGAGGCTTGGTTTGTGAGGAAGTAGGTGTGGTTCCAATCAATGTTGAAACCTTTACACGGGAGCTTGCTTTGCTCAATATTTAATTTACAATTGCCAGAGACCGTTTTGTTTTTCTAAATGAGCAAAACACCCCTAACCCATTTTGAACATTGCTGTATTGCGGAAACGGTTCGCTAAAAGGATCGTCACCATAATAATTCACTCGCCTGCGCATGTACTCATAATAATGGATATCTGTATTTAGCAGGTATACCTCTCTGTAATTGGTATCAGGTTGGTACCAATAATCTTCGCAAGTAGCACTAAACAATTTGCCATTTTGTGTTGCATCATCAAAGAAACCATTGTACACATCATTGTTTACACCTCCGGGCGAATTAGGGTAATACTGCTGAATAACCAGTCTGTAATGGTTAATCCAGTTAAAGAAACGGTATCAATAGGAACGGTACACATTGCTTTTACGCTCCTGGTTGGGCTTACTGCTGTTATGGTGTATGTTTTACCCGGCTCAATTTTGTATACCGATTGGCTAACCTGATAAGCATTTATAGAGTCAGCAAAGTTAAGTGTAACTGCCTGACCATTTTCGTTGGTGATGATTACGTTGGCATCTGTTATGGGTTCAAATGCATTTAAACCATTGCCGCTATTGCTGGCAAAAATTGGTTTGGATAGGGTTAGTTCTACTCGAATGTTATCTTCTTCGGGAGAAATAAAACCGAACAACACCATTTGTGATTCCACTTTGGGAACATCTACATTGGTCACTATCTTTTCGCAGGCTGATGAAATGGCAATCACCAATACCAGTAAACTATATGTTATTTTTTTCATGATGATTAAAATTTAATGTTCCACGATACTGATGGAATAAATGGAAATAGGGTAATTTGTTTCAACACAACATCCCCGTTAGGTTGTGTTTGGCTGTAGTAAAAAAAGGGGTTAAGCCTGTTGTACACATTGTAAACGCTAAATTCCCAAGTGCGCACCCACCAAGCCATTTTTTTACTGATTTGTATGCCAATATCCATTCGGTGGTATGCGGCCATTCTAAAGGCATTGCGTTCTGTGTACACAGATGCTGTTTGCCAGAATCCTCCTTGGTTAAATCTATTAGCCGAAGGATTGTGTATAGGTGCTTGAAACTCCGCAACCGGTAAGGTTATTGCATTTCCTGTACCATATACCCAAGTAGAAGAAATGGTTACCCCATTTCTTGCGCCTTGTTGCTCCCTTAGCTTATAAATGGCAACAACGCTGATATCATGTCGCCTGTCGTACCTGGCCCAAAAAGCTTTTCCAAAGTTTAACTCATCAAATTGCCATTGGGTCCAGCTTAGGGTATAACCAATCCAACCGGTTAATTTGCCCGTTTTGCGTTGGATTAAAAATTCAGCACCGTAACTTTTACCTTCTCCGCTGGTGATGTTTTTTTCGTAGGCAAACTTATCGGCATTGCTGGCATCATCTACTTCTAAAAAACTAGCCCCCTCTTTGTAAGAAATAATATTGGTCATCTTTTTATAGTAGCCTTCAATACTTACACTAAAATTTCTATTGATAAAGTCTTTTGCGATGCCTGCAGCCACCTGAATACTTCTTTGCGGTTTTAAGTTATCACTGCTCGGCACCCACAAATCAGTTGGCAAACCAATTCCGGTATTGGTTAATAAATGAACATATTGGTTCATTAACGCAAATGATGCTTTAATGGCTAAATCACTTTTGATGTTATAAGATGAATTTAAGCGGGGCTCAAGGTTAAAATAATTTTTGCTGCCCGCTGTAAAATGGGTAAGCCGCAAGCCCGGGTTAATTCGTGTACGCATGCCCACTTTAATATCATCTTCTACATACAATGCATTTTCAAACGAGCCGATAACATTTTTACTGGTGGTATCGGTTGATGTGTTATCATCCTTTAACACCAATGCTGAAGGTGTAAACTGGTGATAGATGGCCTGGCCACCAAACCGAATGCTGTGTTTATTGTTTGGCCGATAATCCACATCGTGTTTTAAAGAGTAATCTCGGATACCTGAACCATATAAAAGGGTATACTTTTCATTGTTAAATTTATCCTCGAGGGTTATATTAAATCTATAATCGCTAAATACAAATGCCGTGTTACTAAATGTTTTGTTATTATACAAATGATTCCACCTTAGTGTTGCCGTGGCATTGCCCCAATTCACGCCTCCTTTGGTATAATTACCATTGCCATAAGCATTTCTGAAATAGAATTTATCTCTACCAAAATACCCACTTAAGTATAACCTGTTTTTGTTGTTTATTTCATAATTTGCTTTTGCATTAAAATCATAAAAATAATAACCTCCTTTGTTATCGGCAGGCTGAAAAGGAAGGGTGAGTATATCAAAATAGGTTCTTCTGGCTGATACCAGAAACGATGATTTATTTTTAATAATCGGCCCCTCAAGCATTAATCTGGACGAAAGCACACCGATGCCTGCTTCTCCTTTAAATTGTTGCTTGTTGCCTTCTTTCATGCTCATGTCAATAACAGAAGATAAACGTCCGCCATAGCGAGCAGGAAAACCACCTTTGGTAAGCTCAATGCTTTTTAATGCATCACCGTTGAACAAACTAAAAAATCCAAACCAATTTCAATTTTGCTATACAAATAATTAATGCACCTAAACAACCGGGCGCAAAACGTGCCTCAACGGTTGATAATGCAAAAGCTTTGAAGAAATGGCTGACCAAGAACGGGATTAAAGGTAAAGTCACATTGATTTCGACA
>RDYC01000004.1 GCA_004293295.1 Bacteroidota bacterium | reverse complement strand
CCTCTACTTAAGTTAAAGAACCAAATTGGCTTGTTAAATCGATTAATGAAATCAGCATTAACCGACCCAACGGTTTCTTTAGTAAGAGGTACATGTACAGACACCAAATCGCAGGATAAATATAACTCTTCCATGGTTGCCTCTTTAACCAATGTATTCCCATACCCTGCAAGGTATTTATCATAGGCAAGGATATTCACGTTAAATCCGGCCAATTTTTGAGCAACTGCTTTACCTGTATTACCAAAACCAATAATTCCAACGGTTTTACCCGAAACTTCAATACCGGTATTACCCTTTCTATCCCAAATGCCTCTTCTTACCTCAGCATCTGCTTTGTTTATTTTGGCAAACAAGGTTAAAATCATGCCCAAAGTGTGTTCTCCAACAGCATCAGCATTAGCCTCTCCTGCATTTATCAGCTCAATTTTTCTATTGTTTGCAAGGTCTGTATCCACGTTATCTAACCCAGCCCCTGCCCTTGCAATAAATTGAAGACTTAATGCTTTTTCAAGTACCTCCTTATCAATATTGGTTTTGGTTCTCACAACCAATCCAAATGCATCAACAACAAGATGTAAAAGATCGCTGCGACTAGCCTCCGGTTTATAAACCACCTCGTATCCCCTTAAAGCTAAGCCGTTTATAAGCAACTCATGAACCTCGTCAATAATCAACACCTTCTTACCCATTTGTTATGCTTATTTTAAGTATTAGTAATTCTTTTTTGATAAATGGTTGCACCAAGATATAAAATCTATATTGAAGAGTAGAGTAATCGCCCTATTGTGAAGTAAATAGCCAAGCCCAATAAATCATTTGTTGTGGTGATAAACGGTCCGGTTGCTATTGCCGGATCAATTTTTAATCGGTGCAACAACATTGGAATAAACGTACCCAGTACAGACGCGAAAATAATTACGCTAAGCAGTGCAACGCTCACTGTTAAACTCAAATCGTTTGAACCGGAAAACACCAAGTTGTAAGCCAGTAAAATGAGTGAGCAAATTAGTCCATTTAATAACGCTACCCTTAATTCTTTTAAGATTTTAGGCAGTATAAATTGGGTACCAAGCGTATCGTTTGCCAACCCTTGCACAACAATAGCTGACGATTGCACCCCTACATTTCCGCCCATAGCTGCAATTAATGGCATAAAAAAAGCCATTTCAGGATGTATTTTTAGGGTATCTTCATACACTTCAATAAACCTAGATGAGGCAATCCCACCCAATAAACCGATAAGTAACCAAGGCAATCTGGCTCGTGAAAGTATCCAAACCTTATCTGTTGAGTCAACATCTTCAGTGATACCTGACATCAACTGGTAAT
>RDYC01000285.1 GCA_004293295.1 Bacteroidota bacterium | reverse complement strand
GCTGTAAATTTAATATTTGGACGTGTGCTTACGTTTAAGCACCTTTTGCAGTATTTAATACTCATTTGTTAAAAACCTGGTAATGCGTTGCCAATAAGGCTTGTTGTTCAATCAGGCAAGGCACTCCATCAATGTTTGGATATAATAGGCCGCTTTCTTTGCTATACCAATTGTTATTGATTTGCTCAAGCGGTGTTTTTGTAACCGGGCAACAGTAGTGCATTGGAGCGGTTGCCGCGGTATCTTTTTTAATGATAGTTAGGCGGGTAGGATTAAGCGGGTTAATAAACACTTCAAACGGGCGATTAGTTATCACGTTATACCCTAGTTCAGTTGCATGTTGTGCCAGATGTTTCACATAGCCATGCTTTTCAATTCTATGTTTCACCTCAGCATTCCCACCTTCATAATCCGGTTCTAGTAATACAATATATTTAGATGCAACCCTGTACAATTCAGCTAATGCTGCTTTTTCGGCACCACCGTTCGGCTCCAACGAGTGTGAGGTATACAATACATCTACACTGTTATCAGGTAAGGGAATTTCAAAAAGATTGCCAACAAAAAGATTCAGTTGTTGTTGATGTGCAGCCGCATGTTGTAAACCATACCTAACTCTCGACCAAGAAATGTCAAATCCCAATTTGGTTAAATCATTGTTCGGATCCAACTTTTTCATAAGAGGACTCATTAATGTAGCTTCTCCAACCCCAACTTCCATAATGGATTTAAAAGGGGCAAGATTTTTAAGCTCGGCTATAATTGCGTTGGTGTAGCGATTAATATAGTCTTCATTTTTTGCCGCAATTTCTATGTATGAACCAGCCTGAAAGTCGTAGCTGATCATAATGCTTTCAATATCGTTTTTACCATCTGAGGTGGAACGTAAGAACTCCATCATATTTTCCCCTTTTTGGTAAACGTCTTTTATTTTTTGTATAAGTTTTAGCTTAGTCATGTTGCATGAGTTTATATTTTAGTTCGGCTAACTTCCAATCTGTTTCTGTATCAATATCCTGAGTCTCTGTTTCCAACAATTCCATCCCAACTGTTTTTTCGTTGAATAGTTTTCCTGAAGCTAAAAAGGATTGGGTTTTAAGCATGTAAAATTGCCCGGCATCATGGTAAGATAACGGCAAATCCTGTGATCGGCTGTTTAGGTGCTCAGGATAATTGAATTGAATAAAACCGTTTTCCATTTTCAATGAGCGTTGAATAGGGAAACCGTATTTTACCATAGATACAACCCCATCTGCCTCAGTTGTTTTTAACAATGTTGCCGCTTCAATCAGCTTTTCTGCAGTAATAAATGGTGCAGTCGGGTAAAGAACAGTCACGAATTCAAAGCTCTTGCCTAAATCGTTATAGTTGCTTAACACTTCCATTACAACATCTGCCGTAGTAGCAAAATCATTGGCGTTTTGGCTACTGCGCATAAACGGAACTGCAGCGCCTAATGATTCCGCAATCGTTTTAATGGTAGCGTCATCTGTTGATACCATCACTTCCGAAAACAATCCGGATGTTAAAGCAGCACCAATTGAATAACCAATAATTGGTTTTCCGCAAAACGATTTGATGTTTTTTCCCGGTATGCGTTTACTGCCTCCTCTGGCCGGAATAATTGCTAACATACTTTTTAATGAATCAAGTCCCAAGTAATTGGGGTACCTTTTTTTATTGCGATACGCGCAGTTTTAGCTAATAATGAATCAAAATGTTTGGTTGGAATTCCTTTGTAGGGCCTTTTAGAAGCGATGTTCAACTCCGTAAAAGGTTCACCTTGGTTAATATCTTTAATGGCGAATAATGATCGCTTAAAGAATAAACTTCCTTTTTCAGCTTCTTGCACACCTATAAATGGTACACCTAAAGCTAATGATGCGCGTTCAGTTTCAATAACTAAACTTTGTAATTCATGCGGCTCTAATGAAAAAGCTGAATCAACGCCTCCATCTGCGCGCCTGAGGGTAAAATGTTTTTCAATCACCGTTGCGCCAAGCGCAACAGCCGCTACCGCAGCTCCAATTCCCATGGTATGATCGGATAACCCCACTTCGCATTTAAACAGTGCGGCCAAGTGTGGTATTGCATTAATATTTGTATTCTCAGGGCTGGCAGGGTAGGTGCTGGTGCATTTTAGCAAGGTTAAATTTTTGCAACCTGCCGCTTTTAATACCGCAACCGACTCTTCGATATCGCCAAGTGATGTAACACCGGTTGACATAATAACGGGTTTTCCTGTGGCAGCAACCTTCTTTAAGAGGATATGGTCAGTATTTTCGAATGAGGCAATTTTGTATAAGGGAACATTCAATTCCTCCAGAAAATCAACGGCTGTTAAATCAAAAGGCGAGCTAAAAGCAATGATGCCTCTTTTGGCTGCGTGTTCAAAAATGGGTTTATGCCATTCCCATGGTGTATAAGCTTCTTTGTATAAGTCGTAGAGTTCTCTCCCTTTCCAAAGAGAGCCTTCATCGGTAATGGTATGTGCACCTTCAACAGTAATGGTATCTGCTGTATAGGTTTGTAGTTTGATAGCATGCGCTCCTGCGTCAGCTGCTGCGTCAACAATAGCCAATGCCCTTTCAAGCGACTGATTATGGTTTCCACTCATTTCAGCAATAATGAATGGGGTATTTTTATTTGATAATAGCTTATGTAAGGTTACTAAAGAGGTCATTTGATAATATCTCCTATTTGAAATGTTGTGTTGTTGGGTAATGTATAATCCGTAATTTTAATACAACCGTTGGGCGTTTTAACAATAATTCCATCTGCATCAATTTGTTTAATTAATCCGTTGGTTTGTGTTGAATCAAACCCGTAATCATCAAATGCGATTTTATGAATGATTATTTTTGAGTTGTTGATGAATGAGAACGCTCCCGGATAAGGAGCTGCTTGTGCCCTAACCCAGTTGTAAATTCTTTCCTTATGCCAATCCCAATTGATTTGTCCATCTTCCGGTGTTCTTTTACCAAAATAAGTAGCCAGGGTTTCGTTTTGTGGCTTTATGGTTAAGGTATCAGTAGCAATTTGTTTCATAACCAAGGTTGTTATCTCGGGATACCTTTTATTAAAGGTGTTTAGCAAACTAGCTCCTGTTGCATCATTTGGGATAGGAATTTTTTCTTGATATACAACTGCCCCTTCATCGCAACCAATGGTCATCAGGTGAGCAGTGATTCCTGTTTCTTGTTCATTATTAATAATGGCCCAAACATGCGGTGTTCTTCCCCTGTATTTGGGTAAAAGTGAGCCATGGAAATTAATGGCATATTTTTTAGGAAAATGAATAATGTCTTCTTCTACAATAAAGAGGTAATTGATAGACAGTATTACATCAACCGGATATTGCTTGATAAACGAAGTTGCTTTACCGCCTCTTGGGTTACCTACAAAAACGGGAATATGTTCGCTTGCGCAATATTCCTGAATGGATATGGACAATTTATCGGTAAGCACAAATGCAATGGGATAATGTTGATGCAGGTGTTTGATGCAAATTGCACCGAGATTCCCACTGGCTAATATGGCTGTTTTAAGCAAGCTGCTCATCGAATAGTTGGTTAAAAATGGTCAATATGCGCTCTCCTGATAACCCATCAAATACCCGCGACTGGTTTAAAATGATTTTTTCCAAAGTGCTGGTCTGATTCAGGCTGTTTAAAGCATCTTCCAATACACTTGGTGTAACCTGCCTAAAATCGCCAATACTTAAACAGCAACCTTCATGCACCAATTGCTCATGTATGGCTTGTTGATTATCTATCATATACCCGGTAATTAAACCTGTTTTTACACAACAAGCTTCTAATGCAATTGAGCTTGATGTGCAAATGGCCATTTTTGAGCGACCAATGCATTTGGCCATTTCATGGCCTGAGATGTTTTGGTTTAAGTTGATAATATCTTGTTTGCCGGAGAGGTGAATAAAGTGCTCTAGGCGATTTTTCTGCGTGTACGCTGCACCTATAACAACATCAATTGACGAAATAAAATTACAGTTTAATGCGGCACCCAACACCAGTTCCGTTAAATTATGCGGATCTGCTCCCCCCATGCAAATAAACAGGGAATTGTCTTGAGGTGCCAAATAACGTTGCTTTGCAAGGTCTAAAAAAGTTTTTCGGATAATCAAGTGTTTAAATCCTACGTAACTTGTTGCTTCCGGTTTTAAAGTCCCTTTATAAGCGTTTTCGTTCATGCAACCATGATTGATGATGACATCCGCACTGTGATTCGGGTTTTCAAAATCTGTAATCAATAGCAGCTTATTTGCAATCGCTTTGATGTTAGTTTGATAAGTTTCATCAAAATGGTACCCATCAAGGACTACAATGCTGTTAGTAGAGAGCAGCTTTTTCAATTGCTCAAACTCATCTTCTTCAGTTAATTCAATATGCTTGCAAACACTTGTTATATGGCTCACCAAATAAATTGGTACTTGCTTAGTAACCAGTATGCAGGTAAAGTGATGGGTTAGCATTTCTGCAGCAGCCAAACACCTATATATGTGGCCTAATCCAATATTGCTATTGCCATCGCACCTGAACACAATATGCTGCATAAAGTTAGGCATAAAAATTACCAAGTTTACCGGTAACTATCATGTTTTTATTGATGTCTAAAGGACTCAGTAACGAGCTATTGTGTAAGGAAGATTGCACAATTCCTGTTGATAGGATATGACCTGCAAGTATCTCTTCCGGTAAAATAGGCGGAATGCTATTTGAATGATATGCGTTTAATAATTCGGCAATAACAGTTTCAGTAGCACTGCTGTTTGGTTCTTCATTAATCACTAACCTATCATAGAAATAACCTGTTCCAGAATAACACTCTATCATTTTTCCGTCACCATGAATGGTGATATTACCTGTTGTTCCGCAGAGCCTAATATTCGTTCCTCCTGAGTTGGTGATTACACCTTGTACACCATTACTAAATTTAATGTAAGCATGTTCAACATAAGGGTCATCATCAATTAATGTATCTTGAACAGTGTAAGGCGAGGAAAAATTACACTTGCCTTGCAAGTATTGAAATTCATGTGTCTCTGCAAAAAACAGCAACATATCTATAGCGTGCGGATGTGTCCACAATAAATTGCTGTAACCATGATCTACGTGAATTTCTTTTAGGTCACCAATTAATCCTTCATGGATGAGTTGTTTCGCTTTTTTATAAAGATAATGGTAGCGTCTGTTTACCCCATAACCCATCATAACGTGGTGTTTTTTCAAAAGGGCTAAAATTTCTTCACAATCCGCAACACTATTACATAGGGGCTTTTCGGCATATATCAACCGAACGCCATTTTCTACTGCTGCTTTAATAATATCTTTTCTAATGCTGGTGCGTGTTGCTATACTTAAAAATTCCGGTTTTTCTTTTGCCAGTAATTCTTTGTAATCAGTATAACCAATTGGAATATGATAATGATTTTTAAAGCGGGTTACTTTATCTTCATCAGCATCACAAATGGCAAGTAGGTTTAAATCTTTTTGGTTTAAGATGGCCTCGGTATGTGAAATGGGTAACCAGCCTTCAGGAACAATATGTTGCAACCGGATAGAAGGTTCAGCCCCCATTCTTCCAAGTCCTATTACTGCTGCTTTCATTATGCGTGGTTTTTCCAATCAAGTATGGTTGTAAATAGCAAACTGTCCTTTTTCAGGTAATTCTCGTATTGCGCTGCCAATTCAGTGTATGGAATGCAATCACTAATAATGGCATCAGGGTTAAGTTTACCGGATAACATATTGGCTAAAATGTAGTCCATGTTTCGCTTCATATTAAACCTAAACTCAAAAGGCGATACCTCGCTTTCATTGATAAATTGCAACGGTTTAATTTGAATATTTTTGAAATAAATATAAGTTGGGTCAAGCGGGTTAAAATTGGGTAGCGGTTCACCACGTCCCGGAAATCCAAGGTTTACAATTGTTCCTCCTTTGCGAACCAACTGCATGGCAAGCTTCCAATCATCCCATTTATTTGAGGTGTTAATAATTATATCAAAGCCAACTTGGTGAGTAGCTGATAAGATGGCTTCATCACTTAGGAGTTGTTTGGGATAAAATGTTATTCCTGTATTATTAAACTGCGCTGGCTTTTGTTGGTTGCTAAAAACAAACGACTCTGCATTGGTGAGTTGGCACATCAATGCAGTAGTAATACCCAAAGTACCCATGCCTATAATGCCAACTTGGTGTCCGGCTTGGGTATTGGCTGTTTGAAGCGCATGCAATCCCAAATGAAAGAGGTAAGCGGTAGCAGCTTGTTTAAGGTCTATATTTTTGGGAACAACAAGCGCGAAATCATTTTTATGTTGTTTAAACAGGTTTCTGTGCGATTGAAAAGTAATGATTAAATCTCCTACATTCAAGTGCTCAACTTGGTCACCGGTTAAAATCACTTCGGCCAAGTTACAATAACCTTGTATACGTGGGTAAACTTTTCCCGGTCGTAATGGTTCCATCCCGGCATAAGCAGCCGTTTCAGTACCCGGTGAAATAGCTGAAAAAAGAGTTTTGGCAACATATTCATCGGCTGATGGAAGTTCTAAAGAATCTTCCGCCATAATCAATTGTTTAGGCCCTAAAAGTTTATAATACTTAGTTGTTAAAGAACTCATGAATTGAACGGATTACAAAATCTTGCTCTTCATTTGTAAGGGTGGGGTACATAGGTAAACTCAAGCACTCATCGTAGTACTTTTCGGCCAATGGATAATCACCTTTTTGGTGTCCTAACCCTTTATAGTAAGGCATGGTATGAACCGGAATGTAATGCACTTGGCAAAAGATGTTTTTGGTGCGCAAGAAATCATATAATGCTTTCCGTTGTTCGGTTCTGATGATGTATAAATGGTAAGCATGACCGGATACAGAACCCGATTGATTTAGAACATATGCTTTATTGTTAAACGCTGCTTCATATCTGGCAGCAATTTCTCTTCTTCTAGCTAGTCCGTCATCTGCTCTTTTAAGTTGTGAAATACCCAAAGCCGCTTGGAAATCAGTTAAACGATAATTGTAGCCTAAGGTTTGCATCTCATAATACCATCCGCCATCGTTTTGCTCTAACAATTGTGGGTCTTTTGTGATACCATGAGTACGAAGGAATAACAATTTTTTGTATAAGGCTTCATTATTGGTAGTTATCATACCACCTTCGCCACAGGCAATATGTTTAACCGGGTGAAAAGAAAAAATGGCCATATCAGCAAACTGACTATTGCCACATCGTTGTTGATTACCATTACTATCAATGAAATAACCACCCGGAGCGTGACAGGCATCTTCAATAATCCACAAGCCATGTTTGTCTGCTAGTTTTCGGTATGCCTCCAAATCAACGGCATATCCGGCAAAATCTACGGGAATAATACCTTTAAAAAATCCGGACGGTTTAGATGCAATTAATTTCTCTACTGCATCAATGTCTAAGGTGAAGTTGTTTGGGTTTATGTCGGCAAAAAAAACATGCCCACCACAATACCTGATGCAATTGGCTGAAGCAGCAAAAGTAATTGGAGTGGTGATGACATTGGTTTGTTCATTAACATCCAACGCCATTGCGCACAAGTGAAGTGCTGCGGTACCATTACTCAATGCAACGGCATATTTGGCACCAACATATTCAGCAAAGGCTTTTTCAAATTCAGCAATTTTTGGGCCTTGGGTTAAAAAGTCCGATAACAATGTTTCTGTTACCGCTTTTAAATCATCTTCGGTGATGTGTTGTTTTCCGTATGGTATTGGTGTATTCATTAGGCCGGTTCAAAGTTTGGATCCAGGTGTTCTTTAATTTGTGCTCTAAGCGTATCAATAGTTTCCCATGCTGTATTTCCATTGGAGGTGTAGCTAAATCCGGGGGTAACTTTCTCCGCATTAAAATGTTTGATAAAATCAGCCAAATCCCATGTGGGTAGCTGAGGTAAAATCACATAGTATTTCCCCAAATCATAGGTATTGTACGAATCGGAAGGGGTAATCATTTCTTCATGTATTTTTTCACCCGGGCGAATACCTGTTATTTCATGTTTACAATTTGGCCCAATGGCCGTAGCAACATCCATAATGTTGTATGAAGGTATTTTAGGCACAAACAGCTCACCTCCCCATGCTGTTTCCAAAGCATGAAGCACCATACCCACACCATCAGCCAGTGAAATGTTAAAACGGGTCATATCGGGTGAAGTAATAGGCAGCACACCTTCTTTCACTTTATTTAAAAAGAAGGGAA
>RDYC01000003.1 GCA_004293295.1 Bacteroidota bacterium | reverse complement strand
GATGGTACAATGATGATGGGAACCATTGATGGAATTAATTTGTTAAATAGGATTAAAATCAAGCCATTTAGCCCAAATAGGCCTAATAAAGTGGTTATTTCTTCGCTCGAAGTATTGGATAAACAAGGCGAAATTAAACAATATTATTGCGCTGATGATGTGGCTAAGGGAGTTAAACTTTCCTATAAATCAAGTTATTTGTCGGTATCGTTTTTTAACACAGATTTTAGGCATTCCGACAAAAACGTGTTTTTTTATAAACTAGAAGGACTAAACGATAACTGGATTTCTTTAGGTGAAAAAAATTACATCAGGTTTGCTTCACTTACTCCCGGAATTTATGTGTTGCATGTTAAGGGCATTAGCTTGGGTAACGCACAAGAGGCTAAAGAAGCCACCTTGCATATTGAGGTACAAGAGGTGTTCTACAAAAAAATTTGGTTTATCGTTTTAGTTGGTCTTTTTGTTTTATTGCTCATTTCATGGGCTGTTTATATCAAGGTACAACGCATCAAGGAGGTGCTGCTGGTTCGCGCTAAAATTTCAAGCGATTTGCACGACAATGTGGGAAGTGTGTTAACCAGGGTTGCTATGCAAGCTGAGTTATTGCAGGATGAGGTGAATGCCCAACAAAGTGAGGTATTGCAACGGATTATTAAAACATGCCGTATGGCCATGTCGAACATGAGGGATGTGATTTGGAGCACAGATGTGAGGTACAACAGCATCGGTAACCTGTTTGATAAAATTACCGAAATGGTGCAACAAACCATGGAACAATCGCCCATTGTTTATAAACTGAATTTTGATGAAGAAGTAAAAAAGTTGAAAATTACCCAAGAGCAAAAGCAAGAGGTTTTTTTCATTATAAAAGAAGCATTCCACAATATATTAAAGCATGCTAACGGAAACGTTGCAGAGTTAAATGTATTTAAAGTAAAAAATCATTTGGTATTTACCTTGTATAATGATGGAGAAGTAATTAAAAAACAACTGCAAACAAGCAGCGGATTAAACAACATGTACATGCGGGCGTCTCGTATTAAAGCGAACTTCTCCATTGATGTTACAGATGGTTTTTTGATTAAATTAATCATTCCCATAAAAAAGCGTTTATTTATAGTTTAAAATGATGGAAAAAAGAAAAATAAGCCTTGCAATTGTTGAAGATGATAATGACATTAAACAAACCTTGGAGAGTTACTTTAAAAAGGATGAAGAAAACTTTTTAACAGTGGTGTGTTTTAACTCCATGGAAGAGTTTTTGGTTAGTGCCATTCAATTCAATGATTTTATTGTGTTATTAGACATTAACCTGCCGGGTATATCAGG
>RDYC01000284.1 GCA_004293295.1 Bacteroidota bacterium | reverse complement strand
CCAATACTTCGTTGGCAACCTCTACATCGGTTTTTGTCCATGAACTCGGAAACCGCACCTCAATTTCTTCAACCAATGCCTTTACACCAATCACTTTTTTGGCAGCATTTTCAGCCTCCATCTTTTTTACATAACTATCTACAATACCTGTTAAAGAAACTACACCATCTTTGGCTGTAACACCTATTTCTGCTGCATGCAAAAGTGGTTCCCATTTAATGGCATCTTGCACATTTTTTTGCAATTCTTCATTACTTTTCATTGTTTTTAACTTTATGTTGCAACAGTGTTGTTTCAACAATTCGAAGGTGCATCCGTATCAAACACATTGTCTTATACAATTAAAAGAAAGAGTTGTATGATTTGGTATGTGACCAAAACAAGCCGTTGCATGAAGTATCAGGCTGATTAAATGCAGCCCTCTACTCTTTTTTTTGGTTTAACGATTATTGATTCAGGTTAAAGAACATCGCTTCGCTTTTACAAAGCACTTACCTATCCATTTTTTGCATCAGTTTAGCCACGTCAGCTTTTGTACATAAACTCGTTCCAGCCTTTAATGTGGTGGCCGTACCAAAAGCAATGCCTGTCTTTAAACACTCCTTCATATCCAATCCTTTCTGCAGGGCATATAACATGCCCGCAAGCATGCTATCACCGGCACCTACTGTACTTTTAACTTTTACTGTTGGTGGTGTAATGCTAAAGGTATGTTCTTTATTAAAAAGCATGGCTCCTTTACTGCCCAATGAAACCACCAAAAACTCACACGGGTATTTGTTTAGAAAAAGTTGCGCTTGCTTTTTTAACGCTGCTCTTTTCAAGCCTTTGTTTCCTATTAATATCCCAAATTCTTCTAAATTGGGTTTTATCAAAAACAAGGGGACTTCAATTGCTTTTTTCAAGGATTTACCCGAGGTATCTATAACCAGCTTTGCTTTTTTGGCCATAGCAATTTTTGATAGCTGGCTAAAAATGGCGGGTGGGGCATGCTTGGGCAAACTTCCACTTACCACAATAAAATTAACTTCCTTCAGTTTTTTTATTGCTCTTAAACAGTTGCTCCATTCTGTTGGGCTTAACGTATTGCCCGGCATTACCAACCGGTATTGCTTTTGTGATTGTTCGTCAAAAACAGCTATGCTCTCTCGGGTTTCATTAACCGTAGGTATCACAACAAACAGTACATTTTCCGCACCTAAGGTTTTTTTAAAAAACGGAACATTAAATAAATTTGCAGGAAACAAGGCTGTAACATCACAACCAAATCTGGTTAAAACCCTGGCCACATTAATCCCACCTCCACCCGGATAGGTAGCCTCATCAAAGCACTTCATTTTGGTTTCAGGAAGCAATTGTTTTACAGAAACACTTTTATCCATACTTGGACTAAATGTAATCGTTACAATCATGTTATTGTATTAACAGTTCACGGTAAAATAATGGCAAAGTCACTTTATTGGCACTAAATAAATTAAAGATAACGGTGCTTTTTAAAGTAATCATTTACAAATGCCTTTTGCTGGTTGTTTGTGATCCTATCAGTAGGTTCTACACCAATATTAACTTTTTTAAATTGAGGATTACCCGCCAAATAATGATGAAACTCCAACTTGGCATCTGTAGGCCCAAACAAAAGCACCTTATTGTATTTTATAATTTTATCAGCAATACTTTTAAAGTACTGTGTGTGCAGTTGTTGCTCTTTGTGGTGCATCCCACTTTCACTATGGCTTAGTGAGGCTGTTCTTTTTTGGGGTGTAAATGATGATGTTATCGTTTGTATCACCTCCCCTTCACCATATTCAATCAAGTTGGCTTTGGAATAATCCATCCAAACACCAATCCATGCTGTAGTTTCCATATGTACTGTTTACAACAACAAAAATCTTTTAAAAACAGCAACACCAAGTTATACAATTAACAAAAAGAATTGCATGATTTAAAACAAGAAACCGATATTATAAGTCTTCCAAATTCTTCCTGTTTCTTTTTTGCATGCTTTTAAAAAATGAAGGGGTGAGACCTGTGATTTTTTTAAACTGGTGAGACAAATGCGCTAAACTGCTGTAATGAAGCTTATCGGCAATTTCGCTGAGGTTTAACTCATCATACATGATTAGCTCTTTGGCTTTTTCTATTTTATGAATAATAATATAATGTTCAATGGTAATCCCTTTTGTTTTGGAAAATAACTCAGAAAGGGTGTGATAATCCCTGCCCAACTTCTGGCTGATGAAATTGGAATAGTTTACTTGAGGCAATTCATCAGAATAATGAACCATTTCAACAATAACATTTTTGATTTTCTCAATCAGAATTGCCTTTTTATCATCCATCAATTCTAATCCTGAACGGTGCAGATTTTCTTTTAATTGACTCCTTTGTTCGTCAGTTATCGCTTGTGTTAAATGCACTTCGCCCAACTCCAGGTATACTGAGTGGAGATTAAGACGCTCCAACTCTGCTTTAACAAGCATTTTGCAACGTAGGCTTACCATATTTTGTATATAGAGTTTCATAGGCTTTGTTATTAACATTAACATACCAAGCTGTTTCCATTGTTGGTTGGAAGCAGAAAGATATGAACCAAATTGCCAGGTAAGGAATGGCCTTTGGTAAACACTATTTTAACACGATTTTATTTGCTACATGTTCAATGTAGGTTACCAATTAAAGACGCAATTGTTTGGCGTTATTTGATGACGGGTGTTGTGTAATTTTCATCAAACCAATGCAAGCAAAAACATGGTTAATCGGACAACTAAGAGGCCGGAAGATACACATTAAAATCACATTAACAACAAAAGCCATGATTTTAAGGGGGTTGTCAAGTAAACTACTTCCCAATACAAAAAGTATAGTACCCTTGTGTATCAAGGCTTTCAGCCGATTGGGCAACAAATAGGCAACAAAGTTGAGTGAAACAAGGGAAAACAGGTAACAAAATACTGCTTTTGGCTAAAAGTCGTTGACTGTTCGGTACAGTCCTTTTTGATTCGACTTTGCAAATATATTGATTTGCTGAAACTCTGCTAACGCTTCACAATAATACCTGCTGTAAGGCTTTGCAAAGCCCTCCTTAATCATCAATTCATTTAAGCAAGTACCATCAGGAAGAAACACATAAGCCAATGTACGGCCAAAAGAATCAATGCTATGAGGCTTTTCCAGTTGGATAGTTACAGACGTTCCAACTGGTGCAATTGAGTTCAGAAAATCTTTTGACTTCTTACCCAACAATAACAGAAGCTGGCCGGGTAAGTGTGTTTCTCTTTCATCCTGTTGCAGCTTTTTAGACCGTCTTATTTCGGGTGCATCTATGCCCAGGAAACGAATTTCTTCTTCCTGTTTATTGAAAGGATTCACCACAAACAGACCATCCCCATCAACCACTTTAGTGATTTTGAGGTGTGTTTTGATTATTGCTTGTCCGTATGCTTTGAATTGCACCATTTTGCACTGCGTAATATGCTGTAAATCAATGTAATAGAATGTAAATTTGCTAAAGATATTTGAATTTTCAAACTCTTAAAAAAATAGCAAAATGGCAAGACAAACTGGTCTCGTTCGTTACTCCGGCACAATGGGCGGTGTACGACATTTCAAAATCAAAGGACTGCAAGGCGACTTCGCAGGACTTGTAGGCGGTCCCAATGGTGACCAAATCTTAACTGCTCCCGAATTTGAACGTACTCGTGAAAACATGAACGAGTTCGGAGGCTGTGCAACAGCCGGTAAATCTGTTCGGGTTGCCCTCTCTCAAATCATTAAGCAAATGAGTGACCCTCAAATGACAGGTCGCCTCACTGCGATAATGAAAAAAATCAATCTGGAAGATCAGACTGAAGCAAGGGGTTACCGTGCAATTCTGATTTCGCAGCAAAGTCAATACCTGAATGGATTTGCGTTTGACAAGAATGTGAGCTTGGAAGGTGTGTTTGTTGCTCCGTTCACTCTGGCCCACACTCCAAGTCGTGACAGTGGTACTTTGACCGTTCCGGCTTTTAACCCTGCAAACTTGGTGAATGCTCCTGCTGGTGCAACTCATTTCCGCTTAATCAATGCCTTGGCTTGTGTATCTGATTTTGAATACAATGACACTACAGGAATTTACGAACCGATTGACGCAGCCAATAATGAACTTTCAGACGTTCAGTATTCCGGCTACATTGATTTGTTCTCACCAGTTGCAACGTCAACTGTCGTAACTGCTACCCTGCCGGGTTCTCCAACCCTTACTGCTGATGCAAGTGTGTTGCAGTGTATCGGTATCGAGTTCTATCAGCAAGTCGGTTCCAACTATTACCTGTTCAACTCGGGTAATGCGTTGAAGATTCAGGAGATTTTCTAAGGATTGAATTATCTGCTCCATTGAAAAAGCCTCGGTTTATCCGGGGCTTTTTTGTTGGCATACCTGCCAATATTTTACGCTAAGAGGCGAATCATATTGCCTTCATCCTTGCTTCATGGTCGGGAAAAAGGCGAAACAAGCGGAAGCGATTAACGCCTCCGCATGAACTTGTAAAACACTGCCCTTTTTGCATCGGCTATAAGAAGCAGGTTTTGCTTGTATAGCTTTTCAAGCTGCTGCAACTTTTGAAGGTCGGAAACCATTTGCTGCTCCTTTGGTTCATTGCCGATTGCCTGGGCTGCTGCCTCTGCAAAAATCTTTCTAAACTCATTGATGCGTAAAAATGGAATGACTGAGCCGCACAAGTGAGGGTGAAAGGCTTTAGACTGCCAAAGACCGAAACAAAGCCAGTAGAAACGCTTCATTTCTGCTTCACTTTCGCAGGACATTACAAAACAGTTTGCGGTTGGATGCTCCAGAGGCTTACCACTATTTAAGCCTTTACAGAGAATGAAAAATGAGTGCTGCGGAACTTCATTTTTGGGGCTGTACGTTTGAATTTTTGCTGACTGCATACACGTAGGGATTTAAAATTTTGCTCCGCTACGCTTCGCACACATTTTTAAAAGAAAACAGAAAAAAAACCGGAAAAAAAAAGAAAAAAGAAAGCCATTTGACAGGGCGGCAAGGGCAAAAAACCAAAAGGAAACGGAATAAATGATAGCCTTGTGCGTTGGCCTTGTGTTTATGCCGTAGTCTTTTGGTTTTTTATCAGCGTGGGCTTGTGTGTGCCGCCCTAACTTTGCTGCCTTTTTTATTTTTTAAAAGTGGGCTTCCAAAATATTTTTTGATAAAAAGTGATTTTTCCTCAATTCCGACATATTTATAATAAATAACATTATAACTATGGTTTACAACTACAACAAACAATCAATCCTAACTCCATTGGAGAACGGACAACCTCACATTTTTGAGGAACTTAAAAGGACTATGCAAGACCAAATCAATGAAGGTCATCAAATCAAAATCACCAATCAGATTAAAGGATTTCCAATTGAGGATGAAGTATTACTCAGATCCATTCAGGAAGTAGATACTTGGTTTGAAGGATACGGATTTTAGTGGGTCGGCAATGGGGTAAACAAGTCGCAGAAAAAATAAAGCATACCGCTGTCAATTGTGCGGTGGGTCAAGGGCAAATGCAATGACGGAACGGAGTGAAGCAAATCGGGTTGGCGGCTTGGAGTGGCATGAGCAATTTGCTTAGAAGCATTGGCGGCTTTTGTAAATTATCAAAACACAAAAGCCATTGCAGCGTGGGTTAAGCAAATGCCATGACACGGAAAGCCAGTGCGGTTGCTTTGCGAAACGCAGAGAAGGAATTGCTTTTGCCGTGCGGTGCTGAGGTGAGTGAAATGAACGTAGACGAAATGAAGTGAAGGATAGTGTAGTGAATGAAGAGAAGCGGAATGAACGAAACGCCTGAATGGAATGGAGGCGAAGAGAATGAACTGACCGCAAGCACATGGCCGTAAAACAAAACATGCTTTATTTTTTGCTGCACCGCTGAAAGGGTGGTGGGGTTTAGGGGTTCTTCGGGTGGGGTGCGTTGGCAAAAAGCACGGCTTCACTTTTGATAAAAAGTGCTATGGTGTTGGCTACTTAACATAATGTTCTTATGTGACAGCCTGTGCGGTTGGATGCTTGCATAAGCGATGGCAAAAGGCTGTGCGAAGCGAACACATAAGGCAACATTATGTTTAAGTAGCTTCCGCCAATTTTTATACTGGCATAAGCGGAACGGTGGTGGTGGTTGGAGTGAAGCGGCTTTTTGTTGCTATGCTGTGCTTGGCTTGGCTCTTTGGCTGTGTAGCGAAGCGGAACAGGCAATGTGCCAAAAGCGTGGGGAGCATAGCCACAAAAAGTATGACAGTTAAAAATGGCGGCAACACCATAGATGCAGTGGAAGGGTTGGCATTGTGGGTTAGCCACTGCATAAGCCGTGCTTGTGCGTTGGTCGGGTGGGTTCAATAAATTCGTGAGGAACGAACACCGCTTTTCTTCCTAACGTGATATTGAAAGCATCGTGAAGATGAAAACGAAAAACAGGCTTATCAATAGAATCTGATACCAAGGAAAAATCTTAGTATGGTTTGGAGAAAACATTAAGGAGAGCAGGCATGAAATATTGTATTGCAGGAATCTTGCAACTTTTACCGTGAAACTATATTTTTTCCTCAATGCCATTCCTAATGAAATTGAATTAAAGGAACCAGAGTTTGTCTTTGCCATAAGGAGGAATATCCTTGCCAGCAAAATATGGTGCTATCTCTGCTATCATTTCAGGATACTTGATTGTTACAGGCAAATTCTGTTGGGAAAGACTTTTCCAATACATTCTGCTAAACTGATAAACTTGATTAATCAAATCGTGAATCGTGTTTACGTCATTAAGCAATTCTTTCTTGTTGCAATCAATTGCCAACTTAACAGGAAAGTGGTAGCCGTCATGTTTATTGAATGCCTCCTCGGTTCTTGCATTGTTGAAAAGGATATACTTTTTATTGCCAATACTAATGTATGTACCGCTAACTGGCATCAGTTCAGGAAAATCCATATCAAAAGCAACTATGTCTGTTGATTCAGTCTTATTGATAGATACAATAAATACAGGAATCGGTCTCGGAAACTCCATTTCTTGTAATGCTCTTTCAATAGGTTCAAGCTCCTCTTCACTCAGTTTCTTGTAGAAGTGAATTATTAGCCTGTTAGGAACACCATTAATCATTGCAAATTCCCTAACCTTGGCCGATATACTACCTGCCAATTCTTTAATATCATCCTTCATGAAATAATCAAAAGAATTGAAACGACCTGTATTGTCGAAGCTAAATGCACTACTCAAATACCTTACTCCATCTTTCGGATTTCTGAAAGCACCCACACCTACAACAAGTTCCTTTTTCTCAACTGTATGCAACCGCCAAGGAATACCTTCCAACTTAGCAAGTATTGCAACTGACATATTTGTAAGGCTGAAAACAAAATCGGTTTCCTCTCCTCCAACATTTTTAGGCTCTAAGGATTGGCAAACAATTTCTCGGTTCAAAAGAAATTCCTTTACCTGAACATAAACTCTCTCGTCCTGCCGTGCCGTTTCTTCCTTACTGAATGGAGTGAGATAGATTGCAAGGTATTTTGTGTTTGAAGTATCGTAATTATAGGAATCATACTTTGCCTCTAATTCAGGAAGTGGATTATACTTGTCTGTAAAAACCATTGAGGCTTCATCTTCAATATGATTCAATATACCGGCATAGCCATACAAACCTCTAAAATGGCGTAAGCCATTTTGCAAGTAATGCTTTAATTCATCTTTGACTGCTTCATCGTCCTTGTGGTAAACAAATATGACATGAATATTTTTGTACGGTGAAGGTTCGGCAGGTTTTAACCTGTAGAAATCCTTCTTTGGGTTTTTCCCTGGCTTATTATTTTCAAAAGAAAGGTTGCTACTATCAGGCTTAATCTGACCTATGTATGCACTTGGTACTTTTATAAAGCCCTTTCCACTTAAAGGGATCAGCTTTTTAAAATCAGGCTTGTTCAAAAAATGATTGTAGAACGTAGTGATATTTTCATAGTACCTCTTGTATTTATTTTCCTTGGGTGGAGTATCGAAAGAATAATCCAGAGCCTTTATCAGTTCAATATTTAAAACAGGAAATGCTTTATCAAAATCAACCTCGGTCATTTCAAGTAAATCCTCATACTTGTGAATATTACCGTCATAGTAAACCTTAGACAGCTTTTTAGGAGAAACACTTTTCAAAATTTCAGGAACTGAAATTTGAAGCACTTTGGACTTGCCTTCGTAAGACAAGAGTAGAGAAGGTGATTTGCTACCTGCTTGAACTTGAACTCTAAGAGCAAATT
>RDYC01000283.1 GCA_004293295.1 Bacteroidota bacterium | reverse complement strand
AAAATGGTCGTTGGGGCATGATATGTATATTATTTTCAAAACCATTAAACTGTTGCTTTTTGGGGATGGTAAAGCAGTGTAGTGGCAAAGAGCCTTGTTCGGAAAAATTTGAAATAGAATAAAATTACACGTATCTTTGACGGTAATTACACACGTATCATGACAACTAAACTGACACTGACAATTGACGACTCAGTAATTTCAGTCGCGAAAAAATATGCTAAAAATAAGGGTAAAAGTCTATCAGACATAGTGGAAAATTACCTTAAAACATTAACTGCAAAAGAAAACAAGGAAGAAACCATATCTCCTCGAATTTTGAAATTAATGGGAGTGATAGAGTTACCTGAAGATTTTGATTACAAAAAGTCTCTGACGACTGGTCTGGCCGGAAAATACAAATCATGAAGCATATATTTCTAGACACAAATGTGCTAATCGACTTTCTAGCCGATAGAAAACCATTTTCCATAGAAGCTGCTAGACTTTTCGATTATTCGTTTAAAAAGAAAGTAACCATATACGTTTCATCTGTTTCTTATAACAACATTTACTACATCTTAAGACAGTCTTGTAAACATGCAGAAACAATCAAAATACTTTCTGAACTCCAAGAATGGACGGAAATTATTGATGTATCAAAGTATGTAATCAGAGAAGCATTAAAATCGGAGTTCAAAGATTTTGAAGATGCTATTCAGTACAATTGTGCTAAATCCTTGAGTAAAATAGATTGTATTGTGACGCGTGATACAAAAGATTTCAAGGCAAGTTCGCTCCCCACATTTACTCCGAAAGAAGCACTGATAATGGTTGAAAGCACCAGCCACTAACAGAGGTCTGCCTCAATTGGCGCAAACGCTCAAGAATAGTCACTTTTCTTTGCATTAATTTCTAACCTGTCACGAAAATTAATCATTTGGCAAGCGCCACAAGCGCTAGTCCAATATATCGTTGGCAAAAAGAATCGCAATACACGTATACAAACAACAAAGTAGAATTTGAACAGGTGTTGTAAGAATTTGTATGTAAAGAAAAAAGGTCTTTACAAATCATAATTTGTAACTATTTTACCGCGATTTTATGAACGTAGATAAAGCACAACTTAAAGTAGCTGTAATTGGTGCAGGCCCCGCAGGCATTACTGCCGCTTATCAATTAGCCAAAGCTGGTGTTGAAGTGCATTTATATGAAGCTGCCCCACAAGTGGGAGGCTTAGCCAAAACAATCAATTTATGGAATCAAAAGGTTGATTTAGGCCCACATCGTTTTTATAGTGAGGATGCCCGTGTAAATAAAATTTGGCTTGAGGTGGCAGGCAAGGATTACCGCATGGTAAATAGGCTCACACGGATATATTATAACAACAAATTTTACTTTTACCCCATTAAAGCTTTTGATGCGTTGAGTAAGTTGGGTGCATTTACTTCAATACGTTGTGTGCTCAGTTACTTGTATCAAAAAATAAATCCAACACGGCAAGATGGCTCTTTTGAAAGTTGGGTAACCAATAAATTTGGCAAAAAATTATTTCAACTGTTCTTCAAAACGTATAGCGAAAAACTTTGGGGAATAAGTTGCAAAGAATTAGATGATGATTTTGCTGCACAACGTATCAAAAAATTTTCGCTAGGCGAAGCAATAAAAAATGCTTTTGGCTTTACTGTAAAAAAACATAAAACCCTTGTAGAGCAATTTGCTTATCCCCTTGGAGGTACAGGTATGATTTATGAGCGAATGGAAAGGTTTATCAATGCAAATGGGGGTAAGGTTTTTCTTAATACGCCTGTACAACGTGTACTTAAAACCGGAAAAATTGTAACGGGCATTGAATTAATTACAGGAGAAAAAATAGCCTATAATCATGTGGTTTCTACTATGCCGTTTACAGCTATGGTAAAACAATTACCTGAGGTGCCACCGCATATTGTTGATTTAGCAAGTACCTTAAAATTCCGTAATACTATTTTGGTTTACCTTAATGTGGATGGAACAAATTTGTTTCCTGATAATTGGCTTTACGTTCATTCTGAAAATTTACAAATGGGGCGTATTACTAACTTCCGAAACTGGGTACCAGAAATATTAAACGGAGAAACAACTACAGTTGTAGCTTTGGAATATTGGTGTTTTGATAATGACCCCATTTGGACACAGGAAGATGCCGCGCTTATTGAACTTGCATCAGCTGAATTGAATAAAACAAAGTTAACTCAAGGCAAACCAATATTGGCCGGCTATGTGCATCGCATTAAAAGTTGCTACCCGGTGTATAACAAAGGGTATAAAACTCGTTTAAAGCCAATAGAAGAGTACTTAAATACCTTGAATGGGCTTAGTGTTATTGGCAGATATGGTGCGTTTAAATATAATAACCAAGACCACAGTATCTTAATGGGGTTATTAGCTGCTGATAATATTATTAAAGCCAATAAAGAACATCATCTTTGGGATGTAAATACCGATTATGATAATTATCAAGAGCGCTTCATCATTACAGCAACCGATTTGGGATTATCAACCTAACCGCTGGTTGCTTATTTATTTGTTGTAGCGTATTGTTTCATGATGTTATTATTTTTTATGTATGCGTTTGTCCCAACATCACAACACTTGTATGAATAAATTCGAAAAGGGATTCTTTAAATATAGCCTCCGTGAGCATCTGCGGTTTTTTAATATATTTGTTGGTAGCATGTTATTTATTGGGCCTTAACCAAATGTGTTGTTTTTTAATATGTTGAATTCTATAAATTGGCTAAAGCCAGCAAGTGTTATTAGTAAGTATAAACTGGAATGTTTGTTAGCCATAATTATGCTAGGGCTAGTTGCATTGGCCCAACAAAAGTTTCTCGGTGATTTTGGGAATCATTACTTCGGCTCTTTATTTATGTTAGATGGAACTTGGGGCCCTTGGGTTTTTGATCCTGCTTCGTTTAATTTAAGAATTTATGAATTAGGTCAACGTAATTTCTATTTACATTACACTTCAGTACCTCCTTTTTCAGCAATGCTTTATATTCCATTTGCCATGCTGCCTGTGTTTAAGGCCAAGCTGCTTTGGAATTTGCTGGGTATAGTTTTTGTGTTATTAATATTTGTTAGACTGCATGTATATTTTAATATACCTAAATACGTGCTCTTTTTTGCCATATTGGCTCTAATCATACCAATCCGTAATAATTTCTACGATGGACAGTCATACATTTTGTTATGTTACCTGTTACTAGAAGGGTTTATTCAGTATTTAAAAGGCAATACCTGGTTAATGGCATTAGCTTGGTCTGTTTGCATACATTTAAAAGTAAGTCCGTTAATTGTTGTTTTTTTTCTGCTTTTTAATCAAAGTTATAAAGCCTTGTTGCAATTAGGTGTTGTGTTGGTTCTTTTTGTATTGGTATCAATGCCTTGGATTGGACAAAATGTATGGATACTGTTTTTTACCGAATTATTGCCAAGGTTAGCCGAAGGAGAAATCAATAATCCTTATGCATTAAACTATCAAAGCCTGCAGGTGTTGTTAAAAACCACCTTTATAAGTGATAGCCTGTTTAATCCCCATGCCATGTTTCATTCGCCATGGCTATACCAAAAGTTGTTATTGTTATTTAAAGTTGCATTAATGATTTTAGGTGTTGGGTTTTCATTCAGTAATAACTCACCACAGCAAAAGTTCACTTTTTGGATAATTATTATGCTATTAATAAGTGGTTATGGAAATTCATTTAGTTTAATTTTTCTCATTTTTCCATTGGCTTTTTATTATGAAAAATTTAACGGGCTCAATACATTTCAAAAAAGTGTTATTGTAGTTTTGTTTATAATGGCACTCATTCCTTATTATTGGTTTCAATCACTGGTATTGCCCTTACGTTTTCCAAGGCTTTATGGTTTAATGGGCATTTTAATAGGCATGTCTTACTTGTCGTTTGTTAAATTTTATAAGCCATTGGCAATTATTGGTGTTTTGTTCATCTTTATTCCACTAGGCAAATCAAGTAAGCCTCCTCAAGCCTATCTTTTAAAAGGCAATGCCCCATTGTTAATTTATGATTTCTCTGTTGTAGGCAATCAAATGAAATTACATGTTTTTGATTTTAATGGACCAAGCAGTCAGTTTTATCCCTTACCTGAACAAATAAATAAGATTGAAATTTTAGCTGATAGTATGGATTCATGGAAGCGAGTAAAACGAATTTGTGTAAACGATTCGGAAGAGTATTTTTTATCTGATGCAAACCGTGGTTTGGGATTTTATACCATACAACATCGTAAAATAAAAAATTCTCAATAACAACATGAGTGTTATAATTGGTATTTCGGCATTTTACCACGACTCGGCAGCAGCTATTGTTGTTGATGGAAAGATTATTGCGGCAGCGCAAGAAGAAAGGTTCACCAGAGAAAAGCACACTGCTGATTTTCCGGTTAACGCCATAACATATTGTTTGCAAGAGGCAGGTTTAGCTTTAAATGAAATAGATGCCATTGTTTTTTATGACAAGCCCTTTTTAAAATTTGAACGTCTTTTAGAAACATATTATGCGTTTGCCCCCAAAGGAATACTCAATTTTATTAAGGCAATGCCGGTTTGGCTTAATGAGAAATTGTTTCTTAAAAAACGCATTTATGATGAACTTAAAAAAGTAGCAGATTATGATAAAAGAAAAGTAAAGCTGCTGTTTTCTGAGCATCATTTATCTCATGCGGCAAGTACGTTTTATCCTTCACCTTATCAAAAAGCAGCAATATTAACCATTGATGGCGTTGGTGAGTGGTGTACCGCTTCTATTGGCCTTGGAGAAGATGGGCAAATACAATTGTTGAAGGAAATGATGTTCCCTCATTCCGTTGGGTTATTGTATAGTGCGTTCACATATTATCTAGGATTTACGGTTAATTCAGGAGAGTATAAATTAATGGGGTTGGCTCCTTATGGTAATGCAAATGCTCAAGAAACTATCCGGTTTATTCAACTGATAAAAGAGCAGTTGGTATCAATAAAAGAAGATGGCTCAGTTTGGTTAAACCAATCGTATTTTAATTATGCCACCGGATTAAAAATGGTTAACGAGCGCAAATGGAAAGCACTGTTTGGCTTTGAGAGAAAAGCAGAGAAAGATGAGCTAGGGCAACACCATTGCAACCTGGCATTGGCTATACAACTAGTAACCGAAGAAATAGTTATTAAAATGGCCAAAGAAGCCAAACGCCTCACGGGTGCTGATTACTTATGTTTGGCTGGTGGTGTTGCGTTAAATTGTGTAGCCAACGGGAAATTATTGAAAGAAAATATTTTTAATGATATTTATATTCAACCTGCTGCGGGTGATGCTGGTGGTGCGCTAGGCGCTGCGTTGGTTGTTAACTATATGTATTATTCAGAACCCCGAGTTTTGTCTGAAGGCATGGATGTTATGGCGGGATCCTACTTAGGGCCAGCGTATTCAGAAAGGGAAATACAGCAAATGAACAAAAGGGTGAATGCTGCGGTTCATTACTACCAAAACTTTGCTGATTTAACACAATTTGTTGCAGCTAAAATTGCAGCTAAAAATATCGTAGGCTGGTTTCAAGGGCGTATGGAGTTTGGCCCAAGGGCTTTGGGCAATAGAAGTATTTTGGCAGATGTGAGGGATGAAAGCATGCAAAAAAAGCTAAACCTGAATATCAAATACAGAGAAGGATTTAGGCCGTTTGCCCCATCGGTATTGGCTGAGCAGGTTGCCAACTATTTTGAGATGGATAGACCTTCTCCTTACATGCTTTTTGTAGCTCCAATCAACAAGAAACTACAAAAGGAATTACCCAAGAACTATTCCCAATTGTCCATTTTTGAAAAGTTGTACATCACCAGAAGCGATGTACAACCCATTACGCATGTTGATTTTTCGGCACGCATACAAACGGTTCATAAAGAAACTAACTGGCGGTACTGGGAGCTTATAAATGAATACCACAAACAAACAGGCTATCCAATCTTGGTGAATACAAGTTTTAATGTGCGCGGTGAACCAATAGTTTGCAGCCCATTAGATGCCTACCAATGTTTTATGGCAACCGAAATGGATTATTTGGTGATTGGAAATTTTGTGTATTGCAAAACTGACCAGCCCGACTGGCAGAACAAAGAAAAATGGAGGAGGAAATTTAAACCGGATTAGTACAATTTAGCAATGAGTCAAATTAAAGGCCAAATAGCTTGTCCAAATAAATTTGTTTATAAGGGTTGTGTATTTGATATTGCTAAACAATTGCAACAATAAAAGTAGAACAATGATAGATGTGATCAAAGAACTGCTCCTGTTTATGCGGGAAAGAAAAAAATTCTGGTTAGCCCCAATCATTATTGTGTTATTGCTAATGGGATTGCTTATTGTATTTGGAGGTGGAAGTGCGGTTGCGCCTTTTATTTATACCCTATTTTAAACATGGGGCAACAAAATCCATATAAAGTTGTACTAACCATTATAATTGGACTATTACTGCTGTACTGGTTTACGCAACACAACTTTTTTTTGGTTGGGTCATTAGTAGTAGGCTTGGTAGCACTCTTATCTGATTGGGCTGCAATAAAAATAAGTGCAGGCTGGATGCAACTTGCACAAGTGTTAAGCCGCATTTTTCCACCAATTGTGTTAGGAGCAGTTTACCTGTTTATTCTTACCCCTTTGGCCCTAATGGCCAGATTAAGTAAAAGAAGGAATGAACTGAACTTAACAAACCAAGCTACAACCTTATTTAAGGAAGTGAATAAAAACCATGCTCCGAAAACATTTGAAAAAATGTGGTAATCAGCATTGCAATACATGATAAAACAAAATACCATTTATAGTATTGCACGAAGTTTACTGGGGTCTTTTCAGTTCTTCTTCATGTCTGTAATGGTTATTTATTATACCTCACTTGCCAACTGGGGTGCATTTATCAGCATCTATTTGGTTTGGTCAATTTGTGTATTGCTTATCAATTCTGGCACAAAAGAGTTTTTGGTGAAATCAGTTAGCCAAAGTCCTGCGCACATTTGGCCTGTTGTATCGCACAATACAACTCTTAGGTTGCTTTTAAGCTTGGTTTCAGTGGCAATCATAGTTGCGTTTCCTTTTGGCAGCCTTACAGAAAAAGCCGCAATGGTTGTTGTTATCTTGTTTAGGGTATTAACCTCAACCTTTGAAGGAATAATTGTTTATGAAAAGGCATTTAAACAATCGTTTTTTATAGAGTTATTGTCTTTTGTGGTGATAGTTGTTTTAATTGTAACAGGCAGTTATACCGATGCTTTGCTTCCTGATCATATTTTAGCATTTATTATCGCTGGAGATTTGGTTAAAATAATTTGCTACGAATGGCTATTTGGGTTATTTAAACACTATGTTGTTCAATCATTTTCTATTGCGCAAAGTATCAAACAAATGCTTCCCTTTTTAGGAGTAGGTATTATTGGCTTTGTAATGAATAAAGCTGATTTGTACTTGTTTGGTTTATTCATTACCAACAAGGAACTCATTGGCCAATACCACATTTTAAACACCTTAAGCAACTTACTTATTGTGGTGATAAGTTCCTTAATTGTGGTAAGAAACAAAGCAGTGTTTAGGGTATCACTTGATAAATTTAAAGCAATTCAACTGGTTTACTTTAAGTATAGCGCAGGGTTAATTTTGCTGGGTTTAAGTTCTTTTTATTTGGTTTCTCCCATGCTGTTTCAATATAAAGTAACCCTAATACAGCTCTTGTTCATTGCACTTACTGCATTGGCTTTTAGCCGTTATATCCTCTACATTCATTTACAAATGAGATTGGATAACATGAAGACGGTGAACAAAATTTTAGCCATAGCGGGGTTGGTTAATGTGGTTGCTGGGGTTCTTTTAATTCCCTATTTACAGGTGGAAGGAGCATTGATTTCCGTTACAATATCAAACGGCATAGTACTCATGGTCTTGCACCAGGTATCCGGGAAACACATCGGTTATCAATCACTTAACAAATAGAATTGATTTATTCACTTATTGTAGCTGAATTATTTACATGTAGTAACATCAACTCCGCTAACTTTTTATTCAGCGATTTAGAATAATGTGTTAAATCAACATAAGGGTTGTTGCAAAGTAAATGTGCGTCTGAAAGGTCATAAAAATGTGAAAATTCGTTGTTTTTTATACTCAGTTTTACCCCTTCAAACATGGGTTTTACATTCCAATAAAGTCGGTTGCTTTTTTCAATAGCCTTTGCATCTTTTATAAAGGGATTACTAGTTAAAAACATTCCTATTGGTTGAAGAAAAATGGCATAGGTAAATTGATACTTTTG